>JAPOOQ010000269.1 GCA_026713345.1 Gemmatimonadota bacterium
CAGCGCCCACACGATCGCCAGCTACCGCGACACCTTCACGTTGTTTCTCGGATACGCTACAGAGCGCACCGGACGGACGCCCTCGGCATTGACCCTTGAGGACCTCGACGCACCCATGGTCCTCGACTTCCTCGACCATCTCGAAACCGAGCGCGGCAACTCCGCGCGCACGCGCAACCTCCGTCTCACCGCCATCCGGTCCTTCATGCGCTACGCTTCGCTGCGCGAGCCAACCCTGCTGCCCGTCGCGCAACGCGTCCTGGCGATTCCCGTCAAGCGCTTCGACCGTCCCGTCCTCGGCTACCTGTCCCGCGACGAGGTGACCGCGATCATCGATGCCCCGGACCGGTCAACCTGGAGCGGACAGCGCGACGCCGTCCTCTTCGCCGTGCTCTACAACACCGGAGCCCGCGTCTCCGAGATGGTTCGGCTACACGTGGCCGACGTGCTTCTCGATCGCGCGTCGTCCCTGCTCCTGCACGGCAAGGGACGCAAGGAGCGGGTCGTCCCGCTCTGGAACAGCACCGCAATGCAGCTCCGGGCATGGCTTCCGCGAATCCATCGAAGCCCCGACGCCCCGGTATTTCCCAATCGCGCGGGCAAGCCCCTGTCGCGCTCTGGCGTCGAGCACCAACTGCGCGTCGCCTGTCGAAAGGCCTCGCAGCGTCATCCTTCGCTCGCGACGCAACGGATCTCGCCTCACACGTTGCGCCACACGACCGCGATGCATCTGCTCCAGTCCGGAGTCGACATCACCGTCATTGCCCTCTGGCTTGGCCACGAGCACACGGCCACCACCCACCAGTACGTCGAGGCCGACCTCTCCATGAAGGAAGCTGCCCTCCGCTGCGTCGAGGATCCCGCACCTCAGCCACTCCGCTTCACCGTCACCGATCGGCTCCTCGACTTTCTGGAAGCCCTCTGACTATGCGGAGTACCACTTCGCGTAGCGGCCCGCGTTCACGCGGGCCGCTAACCCAACTCCGCATAGTCCTGAACTCCGCATAGCGACGCGTATGCTGAGCTCAGCATAGGCGTCGAACCCCGACTTCTCGAGAATCCGATTCAGCCGTTCGAAGAAGGGATGGCTCGCGCTCTTCGGAAGGTCCGCTGTCGTCACCCACATCGGCGGCGCCTGTCGTGCCGCTGGCTTTTTGCCCATCGCCATCCGTCAATTTTACGACACTCCGTCACTCAGATCGACTCCGCTTTCCTCGACTTTTTCCACGGGCTGACAGGGGCGTCTGCGCCTCGGACTGGGAACGGTTTGTCGCCAGATTTCGCGGCCGCGGGACCTTTTGGAATCTGGGCTGGCCGGATCCTCGGAAGTACAGGCGGTTGCCAATCGATCCCGGGAAGGTCGACTCTTTGGTGCTCAAGCGCTGGTGGCCGGACCTCGACCACCGTTTCGGTGGTTCGCAGCCACATTTGGTCGATGGTAACGTCGCGGATTGTTTCTGTGTCACGTTCTTGCGCCGCTAGAAAGGCCTTGGTTCCGTGTCGTTCCATACCGTCGATGAGCGCTTCTGCGTTTTCGTAGGTCTGGCTGAAGGCGCCGTCAGCTGTCTCGGTCTCGACGATGGCGTGACCGTCGTGCGTGCGGACTGTTAATTTTTTGTATCGGCTGTCGATGACAGCGTTCAGCGCGTAGCCTGTTGGGTTCTCTATGACTGGGCGCAGTGCGGCTGGTGTTTTGGTGATTCCTTTGGCGTGGTCTTTGTACTCCTCTTCTAGTGCCTTGTAGATTCGCAGAATTGCCTTGAGGCTTTCGTTGGGAACGTTGTTCACGGCGATGTCGAGCGATCTCGGGTCTGCCAAGCGGCATACGGTGATGTCGTACAGGTCACGCACTGGCGCGGTCATGCCTCTTCCGAGCAGCTTGCCGGTGATGATCTGCGCGGTGTTCAGGACCGTTGTCGGTTCGCCGTCCAGGATTACGTTCAGTTCGCCCTTCTCTGGTGTTGGCGTGTTGAACGTCACATCTATGTGGTTCTCTTTGTCTCGTTCGAATTCCAAGCGCTTGAATGTCGGATGTTCTATGCGGTACGCTCCGCATGCCTTGGCGGCCTTGTCGAGAATCTCCGTCGGGTTTTCCCTTGTTTGAAGCCGTAGATACGTGTCTACGTCCTTGGTCTCTCGGTGGTGCCACAGTGTATTGAGGACGAGACCTCCGCCCAGACGTTCGCCTTCGTTGTCTTTGGTGTGCGGGCGGACGTGTTCCCGGAACGCCGGTCGCATTCGTTCGATGATGCGTCGGGGTTGCCCGTGGCTTCTGAGCGTGAGCGGGCCGCTTTTCTTGGTCATCGTCGTGCGAAGCGATTAACCCGTTGGGCTCCTGGTCCATAGGTCAGGCGGACCCTGTGCAGCGCCGTTGCGAGGCTTCGCCAAGTGTACGCGTTCTCGAGTTTGGCGTCGAGCTGCTCGGCCATTTCGGCTTCGTGGAACCATACCAGCAGCAGGACTTGTTCGTCCTTTGTACCCTGAGGGTGGTGGATCGCGTTGTACAGCTCAGCAGCCGCTGGGACTGTTTCCCATGCGGTGCAGCTCATCCGGAGGCGGCTTGTCACCGTTCGGCTTCTTGGTCCCAGCTCGTTGGCTGACACTATGTGTCCGCAGTGGCGTCTCTCGGCCTCGTCTGTCGGTTTGTCGCTGAAGACGCCCGGCGGACCCAGGGTGTCGGGGAATGCGTCGCGGTCGCGTCGGCGGAGCCGCGCCCAGTCCGCACGCCAGGTCTTTACGGCAGTGTCGTCGTTGTTAGCGTCCATTGTCGTATCGACTCTACCGCAGGTTGTTTCTTTGACGCAATGCCGGATCGGGGTGTCGACGGTCATCCGGTGATGCCCCGGGTCCGGAGCAGTCTGTGCGGCTCGGGTCCGTCCGGCCCGTCGGCGGCCGTGTCGGCCTTGGGGAGCAGCAACAGCCTCTCGATCAGGTTCACGGCTTCAGCCGTTGTCTCGGGGTTCGCCGGTGTGCTGGGCTCGCTCGCCCAACCACCGGCGGAGTGCCACTGTATCCAGTGCCGCTTGCGGAGCTGGCAGCGGGCGCCGTCCTGTTGCTGGAGGTCGATGACCCATCCGCGCCGCCCCATGCCGTGGCGCGCAGGCCGGAAAGCCTGCCAGCACCGGTCGAGGAACACGGCGGTCGTGGTTCTGTCGGTGCGCTCGGCGCGGTCCCGGTCGATGTAGGTCAGCTCGACCTGATTGATCGACCTCCGCTTGAGTTCGTGGTACGTCGCCGCCGCGTTCAGGAGCGTCCTGACCCTTGGGCACTCCGGGCGGCGCTCGGCGGCGGCGTCGACGATCTCGGCGACGCTTGACGGGAGCCCGGGCTTTGTGACCCGCATGGGTCGCCAGCAGTCGGCTGGCGTCGCGCGGCTCCAGCCCTGGGGAGCGGTCGGGCCCAGGGCGGCGACCATCACGGCCGCGCCGGTGTCGGTGTCGGTCACGATGATCGTGCTCGTCCTGGGCATCGTGGCCGGGTGGTGCGCCGCGGTCGGGGCGACCTGCACCCGGTAGCGTGACTGCCGCAGGCTGGCGGGGCCGGCCGCGACTCCTGCGAGCAGCTGTCGGGTCTGCTCGTTCCCGCCGTTCGCGCCAGCATGGAGTCCGGCGGTCCAGTCGGGCCCGAACGCCGCCTCGACGGCGTTGATGGACACCGGTATGGCGGTGTCGCTGGGCTTCCGGGCTCCCTGGGTCTTGATGACGACGCCCGCCGGCGGTGTCCGGACCTCGTCGGCGTCGTCGGCGGTGGCGTGGGGGACGTCGGTGGAATCGTTCGATATGGTGCCGCCCCGGGCGGCCGGCTCATACCACAGGGTCGGCGTGTCGTCGGACTTCGGTCTCATGGCGTTGGGGCCTCGTGTCTACGTCGGTTTCGGCGAGGCGTGCGGTTGCGGGGGGGCGTCTTGCCTGGCTTTTGGCACGGTCCAGTCGTGGAAGATGATCGACCCGTGCGGGGCTACGCCCACTCGGGCGTGCAGTCTGCGGCCGGCGACGGCTCCCAGGCGTTCGATGTCGCTGTCCGCCATCAGGACACCCAGCCTGCCCTGGTGGCCCGTCAGCTCGATCGTCAGCAGCTTGTGGTCCGCCGGCGCGGCGGGGTCCCCGGACACGTCGACCACCCGTCGCACGAGCGCGTCCCGTTCGACGAGCAGCGCGCTGATGCGTTGCTCGGCGTAGAACGTGGCCGCGTGGCCGCAGCGCCTCTGGCGGTTGGTTACGGCGGAGTCGTACAGGCCTCCGCCGTTGAGGAGCGAGGTCGCGTGGCAGCAGCTCTGCCCGGTCGCGCCGTCGGCGCCGGTCAGCTCGGTCCACGCTGCGTTGTCGACCGTGTTCTGGACGTTAGTCCCGTAGTGTGCGCAACGCTCGCAATCGGGTGGCTTGGTGTCGGTCATCTCGTGGGCTCTCGGGTCGTCAGTCCTTGGCGTCGCCGTCCGGGTGCTTGGTCTCCGCCAGGAACGTCTTCATCTCCTCGGTGTCGACGGTCGGCCCGTTCCAGCGCCAGTCGTGGGCGTGCGCGAAGACGAAGAGCGCCTTCAGCTCCTCGGACTCGATGACGTTGATGCAGGCCTCGAGGCGCTGCCGGAGGCGGTTCGCGATCTCCGCTTGGGTCATGGTGTCTCTCTCTTGGCGTTCACCGATTCGGGCGTGTGGACGCTGATTCTCCCGCCCTGGGGTCCGCGAATCCGCCGGACGAAGTCCGCGAATGCCTCGCCGGGCTGTGCGCGTTCGGCCCGGCGGCCGTACCGTACCGCGTCGGCCATATCGAGCTCGATGTCGTGCTCGTACTTCTTCGTGCACGCGGGGCAGATCGCCTTCGACTGCAGGATCACGCCGCCGGGGTCCGGGCGCGTCGTCATGTCCTCGCAGCAGAAGTCGCACACGACGGTGTCGCCGACGTCGACTTCGGTTCCCGGGTTCCTGGCGGCCTCGTCCCACAGCGCTTCGAGCTCGTCGGGAAGCTTCAGGTCGGTCATGCGTTGTCTCCTGTTGCCGGGTGTCGCCGGGGCTCCGGGCCGTCGGCCTCCTGGACTCGATCGTGCGGCCCGGTCAACGGTACCGGGCGGGCGTCACGCCGCGGTGGCGGATGTGGCCCTCGGGGCCGTCTCCTCGCTGTCGTCGACGGTGAAGTGCACCGTGTGCAGGTCTTGGGTGTCCTCGGGCGCGATGTACGTCCAGAGCAGGGGCCACTTCGTGAGCCCTCGGGTCTCGGGGCAGTGCTCGTGCAGGAAGGCGAGCATCCGCTGCTCCGCGGCCTTCTCGTGGTCGAGCCACGCGACGTAGCGCTCGGGGCCCGGGGGCAGATCGGTGGACCAGGTCGCGTCCGGGAACTGCTTGTAGTGCTTCCCTTCCGAGATGGTCTCGATGTTGGAGGAGTTGCCGGGCGGCACGTCCTCGAGGGGCACGAGCACGTCGTACGCCACCGGCACGTTGCCGTCGGGGTCAGGCCCGCCGGCCATGCGCCAGCGGCGGATTTCGACTCGCATGTCGGGGTCCTCTCTCGGCGATCCGCCGCAGCCTGCGTCGGGCTGAACTTGGTCTTGAGGCTGGACGGCTGGTTCGGGTTCGTGCTCCACCGAGACCGTGGCCTGGAGCCGCGTTGGTCGGCC
>JAPOOQ010000270.1 GCA_026713345.1 Gemmatimonadota bacterium
CCCGGCGACGTCCGGCATTTCTCCCTCGTGCGCCGCCTTGAAGAGCTCCGATGCTTCCTCGATCGGTGCCGCCGGCACGTGGACCGGCGCCGCGGAAAGCCCCTTCGGCCCGGTCGATACCGAGAACGAAGGGGGCTTGGCGGCGAGTTCCGTCCCATCGAGATCGACAGACGCGCTGCGCGGGATCGACAGGTACAGATCCGGCTCGTGGAGCTCGAAGGGGACCCCCAGCACCTCCAGCCGGGACGTGATGAAGTGCGCGGCAGCCCGTTCGTCGATCGAACCCGACTCCCTGACGAGCACCGCGAACCGCTCGATCAGGCTCCAGCCCAGATCAAACGAAGTGTCGGCCAGCAGGTTGTCCGAGAGGCTCATGAGGCGCCCACGGGGCGAGGCGGCATATGCTCATCCGTTACGCAAAAAAATCACGAAGGATGTTTAGTATAACCCCGCTGGCAAGGGGCCTCGGAGAGCAAAAATGTAAACCGGACACTACATAATGTAATGTAGAGATTACACCCTTTTCCCGGACCCACCGCGTTTCCAGCGGCGATGCCGGGGGCGAGGGCTACCTCAGCGCCTCCAGGGCGGCCAGAACGTCCTCGTTGGAGGGGCGCACCCGGTAGTCCACCTCGACGAACCGATACCGCACGACCCCCTCCTTGTCGATCACGTAGGTGGCGGGAATGGGGAGCGGACGGTTCGGCGGGGCGTCCTCGTTGAAGAGGCCGTAGCGGTCGATGACGCTGTGGTCGGGGTCGGACAGCATGATGAAGTCAGGCGCGACGCCGTCCGAGGCGCTCACCCGGTCGATCATCCGCTTCATGCCTTCCTCGTCGTCCACCGACACGGTGACGATTTCGGTGTCGTCCTGCAGTGCGTCGGGGAGAAGGGCTCTCAGCTCCACGAGCTGACCGGCGCACCACGGTCACCAGTGTCCCCGGTAGAAGACGAGGACCACGTTCTTGTCGCCCCTGAAGCTTGCCAGCTCCACGGGTCCCCTGTCGTAGGACTCAAGGGTGAAGAGGGGGGCCTCGCCGCCGACCATGACGCGTTCCAGCTCGGTGGGGGGCAGGTCGCGGCCGTCCGCCGGGCCGAGGGTCTGGGCGCCGGCGGGAGCCGCGGCGACGAGGACGAGGGCGAGCAGCGCAAAGAGAAGCGCGCCCGCGCGGGGTCGGATCGAAGGAATCATGGATGGCAACCTGTGGGGGAAGTGAGGTTCGTCTATCTTAACCGCATGTGCTCCGTCCTCGCCATCCTCGAAGTCGATCCCGCCGATCCGCCGGCCCGCGAACGCGTCCTCGCGCTTTCAAAGCTCCAGAGGCACCGCGGCCCCGACTGGTCCGGCATCTTCGTGCACGAGCGCGCGGTGCTGGCGCACAACCGGCTGGCGATCGTGGATGTCGAACATGGTGCGCAGCCGTTGCTGAACGCGGCGGAGACGCACGTCCTCGCGGTGAACGGGGAGATCTACAATCACCGGGAGATCCAGGCCCGGCTGCCGTCCTTCCATCCCCGCACGGCAAGCGACTGCGAAGTCATCCTGGGCCTCTACGCAGAGGAGGGCGGCGCCTTCCTGGATCGCCTCAACGGCATCTTCGCCTTCGTGCTGTACGACATCGACCGCGATCGCTACATCATCGCGCGCGACCACCTCGGCATCGTCCCCCTCTACACGGGACGCGACGACGAGGGCCGCCTCTACGTCGCGTCGGAGATGAAAGCGCTGACCCCCGTCTGCCGCACGGTCTCGGAGTTCCCCCCCGGCCATGTCCTCGATTCGGCGGACGGTACGGCCCGCCCCTACTACCACCGCCCCTGGCGCGACCACGCGGCCGCCACCGGCGACCCCGACCCGGCCCGGATCCGGGAAGCGCTCGAAGCCGCCGTCCACCGCCAGATGATGTCGGACGTGCCCTACGGCGTCCTCCTCTCGGGGGGGCTCGACTCGTCGATCATCTCGGCCGTGACCCGGCGGTTCGCACGGCGCCGGATCGAGGACGACGACCGGACGGAGGCCTGGTGGCCCCGCCTGCACTCCTTCTGCATCGGGCTGGAGGGGTCGCCCGATCTGGCCAGCGCCAGGACGGTCGCCGAGCACATCGGCACCGTGCACCACGAGTTCCGCTTCACCGTGCAGGAGGGCCTCGACGCGCTCTCCGACGTCATCCACCACCTCGAGACCTACGACGTCACCACCGTGCGCGCCGCCACGCCGATGTACCTGATGGCGCGCCGCATCCGTGCGCTCGGGATCAAGATGGTGCTGTCGGGCGAGGGGGCGGACGAGGTCTTCGGCGGCTACCTGTACTTCCACCGCGCGCCCGACTCGCAGTCCTTCCACGAGGAGACCGTGCGCAAACTCGACCGGCTCCACCAGTTCGACTGTCTGCGGGCCAACAAGGCCATGGCCGCGTGGGGGATCGAGGCCCGCGTTCCGTTCCTGGACAAGGAGTTCCTGGATGTGGCCATGTCGATCGACCCCGCGGCCAAGATGCCGGCGGGCGGGATCGAGAAGCGAATCCTGCGCGAGGCGTTCGCCGAGTATCTGCCGCCGGAGATCCTCTGGCGCCAGAAGGAGCAGTTCTCCGACGGCGTGGGCTACTCCTGGATCGACGCGCTGAGGGACCATGCCGAGGCTTCGGTCACGGACCGTCGGCTCGCCAATTCCTCCTACCGCTTCCCCTGGAATCCGCCGGCGGACAAGGAGGCCTACCTGTACCGGAGGATCTTCGAGTCGCACTTTCCCCTGGCGGACGCGGCGACCTGCGTGCCGGGCGGGCCCAGCGTCGCGTGTTCGACTCCCGAGGCGCTCGCGTGGGACGCGGAGCTGTCGAAGACGATCGACCCTTCGGGACGGGCGGTGGCGGGGGTGCATCGGGCGGCGTACTGAGTTGAGGCAACGGTGGCGAGGACGCCATGAATTGCTACCTGGCTGTGGCCGGCACAGCCTGCTCCGGCTGTTGGGGGTCGGGGCTTCATGGAAACGTGGGTGCTAAAAGGGGTTGACGACTCGAATCCCGCCGTAGTCCTGCTCCGCGCTCATGTCCTCGGAGTAGACTGCGTCGCAGCCGAGCCGCCGGGCGGCGGCGAGGATTGCCGCATCCCAATACGAAAGACTGAAGCGGCGGCGCATCGAAACAGCATCCTTGAACACGCCGAGCGTTACGGCCTGGATTCGCATCTCCAACACCGGATCGAGGAAGCGCACGGCGTCCTCGTCGGAGAGTCGACCGGGTCGGGTGGCGCGGGTCGCCTGGTGGTAGAACTCCTGGAGAACCTGCACCGAAACAGCAAGGTTGGGCTCCGCCAGGAGTTCACGCGCGCGAAGACGCTTGGCCTCCTCTTCAGGGAGGATGCTCGCCGCGTAGAGCAGCACGTTCGTGTCGACGAAGCGCACCCGCGAGTCCGTGGATCACCCGTCGATGTCGGGGCGACTGGCCGGATCCGCTTCGGAACGGATCGCCGGACGGTCGTGGAGCGCTGCTCGCGGCAGGTTGTCGGCCATGCGCAGCCCAACGCCTCGCGCGTCAAAGTCGGTGAAGATCTCGTCGAACAGCCTGCGCCTGCGCTCAAGCGCGGATTCGAGGGGTTGTGGCTCCAGTTGCCCGCGTCGCTGGTTGCGGGGCACGAGACGCCGCAGGAACTCCCGCACCAGCGCCGACACCGACGTGTCCAGTTCCGCCGCGCGGATACGGGCACCGCGGTGGGTCTCCTCGTCAACGGCTACAGTGATGTTTCGCATGGATACAGTCTCACAGTTTCTGTGTCCTACAGTATAACCTTCACCTCCGAGTCGGTCCATGTCCGACGCTCACTCGGCCCGAGAATGCAGCGGGGACGGTTCCGCGGACTGCCGGATCGCCGACGGCTACTCCGAGGCCGGCCGCACCGCGTTCAGGAAGTCCAGCAGCAGGTTCGACATGGCGCGGATGCCCACCGGGACGGCCGAGTTGTCGGCCTGGAAGTCGGGCGTGTGGTGGCCGCCTGACGTTCCGCCGGGGATGACCTGGCCCAGACGGAAGAAGAACCCGGGGATTTCGTTCGCGTAGTAGGCGAAGTCCTCGCCGCCCATGGTGGGATCCAGTTCGACGACGTTGTCGGCGCCCAGGACCTGTTCCAGCGTGGGGAGCATCTGTTCGCCGAGCGCGGGGTCGTTGATCGTGGCGGGGGTGCCGCGGTCGTAGTCCAGCTCGTAGGTGCCGCCGCCGGCCGCGGTGATCCCGGCCAGGATCTCGCCCATGCGCCGCTCGACCGCGTCGCGCACGTCGGGGTTGTAGGTGCGCACCGTGCCCTCCAGCTCGACCTCGTTGGGGATGATGTTGAAGCGGGTGCCGCCCCGGACGATCCCCACCGTCACCACGCTGGGCTCGAGCGGGGGCAGGTTGCGCGAGCGGATGGTCTGGAAGGCGGTGACGGCCTGCGAGGCCATCACGATCGGGTCGATCCCGAGGTGCGGCGCCGCCCCGTGCGACTGCTGCCCGATGATCCGGATCTTGAAATGGTCGACCGCGGCCAGCGCGGGCCCCGAGGTGAAGCCGACCTTCCCCACCTCCATCTCCGCGAAGCTGTGCAGCCCGAAGATCGCGCTCGGGGCGGGGTCCTGCAGCACGCCTTCGGCCACCATCAGATCCGCGCCACCCTCCTCGCCCGGCGGCGGGCCCTCCTCGGCCGGCTGGAAGATGAACTTGACCGTGCCGGGGAGCTCGTCGCGCATTCCGGCCAGCACGGACGCCACCCCGAGCTGCACGGCCACATGGATGTCGTGCCCGCAGGCGTGCGACACCCCCACCTCCTGGCCCAGGTACGTCGTCCGCACGGTCGACTTGAAGGGGTACGGCGTGTCCTCGGTGACGGGGAGCGCGTCCATGTCGGCCCGCACCGCCACCACCGGGCCGGGACGCCCGCCGCGCAGAATCCCCACGACGCCCGTGTGGGCGACCCCCGTCTGGACCTCGTCGAACCCGAGCGCGCGCAGGTGGTTCGCGACGAGCTCGGCCGTCTCGAATTCGCGGTTGCCGAGTTCGGGGTGCTGGTGGATGTGTTCCCGCAGCCGGATGATCGAGTCCTGCACCCGGGCCACGGCCGCGTCGATGTCGGGGTTTTGGGCGTGGAGGGGGGTGGTGGGGGTGGCCAGGGTGAGGGAGAAGGCGGCCGCCAGGGCGGAAAGGGAGGGCAGGACGCGGAGAGTCATGGTTCGATTCCGATCGGGTTATGGGTCAATTTGTTACGGTTTGGCTCGCCGCCCGAGTTCGGTCAGGCGGTACTTCTGGTTGGCCGCGCTGGGCGCATCCGGACGCGTCATTTCGACGTACCCGCTCTTCAGCGCCGGAAGCAGGTAGCGCTGCCTGAGCGATTTGCGGTCCCGCAGGCCAAGCGCGGCCTGGATCTGACGCCGTGACATCGTGCCCTCAAGTACGGACAGCAACCGCGCGACCTGGGGGGTTACCTGGGGGGTTACCTGGGGGGTCTGGAGTGCAGCCAGGATGGTGTCGAGCATGTATTCGATGAACCTGGTGCTTTCGCCCGCGGCCGAACTCTCACGGATTGCGCGATAGTAGTCGCTCTGCCCGGCGTGAATCAGACTTTCCACGGGTACAGTGGCGAACAGGGGGTTCCAGCGGGTCAGGATCAGGGTCTGCCACAGGCGTCCCATCCGGCCGTTGCCGTCTTCGAAGGGATGGATGAACCCGAATTCGTAGTGGAAGACCGAGCTCGAGATCAACGGATGCTCTTCGGTGCGCGCCAGCCACTCGAAAAGGTCGGCCACGAGGCCGGGAACCCTGTCCACCGGGGGGCCGATGTGCTGAACCTCATCGCCGCCCATCACAACCACGGGAGACGAGCGGTAGCGGCCGGGGGTATCCAGGAGCGCGCGCATGAGGACCCTGTGGGCGCGGAGGAGATGGGATTCATTCGCGGGATCCCATTCCTGATAGCGATCGTAGACCTCGATGGCGTTGCGCGCCTCCTGGATGTCTCGCAGTGGCCCGACCACGGGCTTGCCATCGAGCATCGTGGCGATCTGGTCTTCGGATAGACGATTGCCTTCGATCGCGAGTGATCCGCGGATGGTGCGGACCCGGTTGATGCGCCGGAGCCGCAGATCCTGCCCCACACCCGCGGCTTCGGCCCGGCCGATCGCCTCGCCGATCTCCTCGGCCCGCCCGAGGATGGCCGGGGTGATCGCGTAGGGTGGTCTGCGCAACGTCATTCTCTGCCGCACTCCTTCACGAGTCGGGGGAGCCTCGGCCTCCAGGGTGCCAGGCAACCTCCTAGGAGCCGCCCAGGCTCGTGTACACCGCGCGCACGAAGCGCTCCGAGTTGGCGCCCCAGACCTCGTCCAGGTCCGCTGTCGGCGCCGCCGCAACCACTTCGTCCGCCGTCCGGCCCGCCGCCACCATGCCGGCCACCCGCAGGCGCACCGTCTCCAGCATGTCGCGGTAGGCGCGCAGGTCGGCGGGCGAAGCCAGGTCGCCGTGGCCCGGGATGATCCGCGTGGCGTCGTTCGAGCGTTCCAGCACGAAGTTCGCCGCGGCGATCACGCCGTCGACCCCACCCCCGCTGTCGATGTCGATGAACGGGTAGCGGTCGTTGAAGAAGGTGTCGCCCATGTGGAAGACGTTGGCGCGCGGAAAGTGCACGATCGCGTCGCCGTCCGTGTGGGCCGCGCCGATGTGCGTGACGCGAATGTGGCGTCCGTTCCAGTGGAAGGTCACGGCGTTGTCGAAGGTGACCACGGGGAGCGCGGCGCGGGGAGCCTGGGCGGACCGCCCGATCAGGTCGGCAAACTCGGCGGGGTTCATGCGCCGGTAGACGTTCTCGTGCGCGACGATCATCGCGCCCGCCTCGCCCAGGTTCTCGTTGCCCCCGGTGTGGTCGCCGTGCCAGTGGGTGTTCAGCACCCAGCTGACCGGCTGGTCGGTAACCGCCGCCACCGCCGCCAAGATCCTCTCCGTCAGCGGTGCGAACTGGTCGTCGATGAGGAAGGCACCGTCATCCCCCACGCTCAGCCCGATGTTGCCGCCCCGGCCGACGAGCATGAAGAGGTCGCTTTCCAGCTCGATGGTCTCGATCCGGACGTTGTCCATGTTCTGCTGGGCGGCGAGCGGCATGGCAGACGCGGCGGCACAACAAAGCGGCACAGCCGCCAGGAACCGTCTCGAATGGGTCATTCTCCAAGCTCCGTCGGTTGATGAAAAGACTGCGTTGGCGGACGCAGCAGGCCCGGTATTCCGGCGGCCCACATTGAATCCCCTGCCCCGGCCCGCGCTTGTGAAATGATTCACATGCCGACAGGAGAGCCCGGAGCCGTTCGCGCCGGAGTCACTATACCATTAATCATTGGAGACCGAAAACCTGAAGCGGAGGAAATTCGAAATGCGTCCGTCAGCCAGGACCTGGCCGTTCGCCCCCGCCCTCATCGGGCTGTCCCTTCTCGCTATCGCGTGTGCCGACTCCGCCAACGGCACCGACTCGGCCGACGGCGCCGACGACGCAACCACCGCGTCCGACCCCGCGCAGGAGCTTCCCTCCGCAATCACCGGCAACGGCGGCGAGCTGGAGGGCACCAACCTGCAGTACGTCGACGGCGACGACCTGACCACCGGCTACCTGGCCGTGCCCGACGGCGACGGTCCCTTTCCCGCCCTGATCATCATCCACGAGTGGAACGGGCTGCAGGACCGCGTGCGCCAACTCGCCGACGACTTCGCCGACGAGGGGTACGTGACCCTCGCCGCCGACCTCTTCCAGGGGCGCACCGGCAGCAATCCGCAGGAGAACATGGCGCTGGTGCGGGAAGCGCAGGCCGACCAGCCCGCGATGATCGCCAACCTGAACGCCGCTGTGGCCTACCTGAGGGGCCGGTCCGACGTGACCGGGCGGGTCGGGGCGATGGGATGGTGCTTCGGCGGGGGCGTCGCGCTTTCCTTCGGCCTGGACGGCGAGAACCACGAGGCCACCGCCATCTTCTACGGCCGCCTGGTGGACGATCGGGAGGTCGTCGCCCGGATGGACCACGAGATCTACGGCACCTTCGCCGCGCTGGACAACGGCCCTTCGCCCGAATCGGTGGCCGCCTTCGAGGCCGCGCTCCGGGCCGCGGGCGTCGAGAACGACCTGCACATCTACGACGACGTCGACCACGGGTTCTGGCTCCGCGTGGACCAGGACCCGGAGGTGCGCGCCGCCCCGGCCGCCGACGCCTGGCAGCGGCTGAAGGCGTACCTGCAGAGGACGCTGGGGTGATTACGGGTGCGCTTCCGGGGCCCAGAGGGGCCGCTGTCCGAAACCGGCGACGCCGTGTCCTCTGCCGGGTTCACCTGGCCGCGTGGCGTGGGCCCGAACTCTCGCCATTCCGCGCTGAATGCTCCGGCACATCTCTTGCAGTGATTATGCAGAACTGACACGAAGAACTACCCTGGAGGCGCCGATGAACAGACTGACGAAACATCGACCTGGATTGAGCCTTCCGGTCGTTACCGGGCTGGCACTGCTGGCAACCGCGGGTGCGATTCCTGCGGCGGCGCAGCAGGGCGCGGACTTTCTATTGGGTGCGCCCAAGGTGGCGCTGACCATCAAGGCGGGGTTCGCCCAGCCGCGGGCCGGGAGCGGCGGAGACACGGAGAGCCTGTGGGACTTCACACGGGAGCAGTTGACAGTCGACACCCGGGACTTCGGCGGCACGTCGATCGCGGGCGAACTCGCCGTCCGCGCCTCCGAACGCGTGGACGTGACCCTTTCGTTCGGGTACTCCCTCAGCTCGACCAGATCGGAGTTCCGCGACTGGGTCGACCTGGACGACCTGCCCATCAAGCAGACCACCGAGTTCTCGACCTTTCCGCTGACGGTTGGGGTGAAGGCCTACCTGCTCGACCGGGGGCGCGCGCTGGGGCGCTTCGCCTATATTCCGCGCACCTGGAACCCCTACGTGGGGGTGGCGGGCGGAGCCGTCTGGTATCGTTTCGAGCAGTACGGCGACTTCGTGGACTTTGAGACGCTCGATATCTTCACGACCAAGTTCCGTTCCACGGGACGGGGAGCGACCGTACATTTGCTAGGCGGTATGGATGTCTCCATCAACAAACACATGATGCTGGTTGGCGAAGGGCGCTACGCTCTCGCCAGCGCGCCTCTCGACAGAGATTTCGTTGGGTTCCCGGACCTGGATCTGGCAGGCTTCCAGATCACGGTCGGGATCTCGCTCAGGTACTAGGAGAAGGGGAATGAACATGGCCAAGAGGAATGTGAGCATCGGCGTATTGGCCGGCTTCGGCGCGGCTCTCGCACTCGCCGGACTCCCGGCGGACGTTGACGGACAGGCCCCGAACACCCGCATGGGCTGGCAGCCTTTCCTGGGATGCTGGCAGGCGGACGGCGCGGAGGAGGACCTGGGGATCCTCTGTTTCGCGGCAGTCGGCGACCAGGTCGAGATGCTGACGATCGCGGACGGCGCGATCACGCACCGTGAGCCCTTCGCGGTGGACGGGCTGCCGCGCCAGATCGAGCAGGACGGCTGTGTGGGCACCGAATCGGCCCGCTTCTCGGACGACCAGCGCCGCATCTACACGGCTTCCGAGATCACCTGCCAGGGCCAGGCGCCCCGCAGCGGTTCGGGAATCATCTTCATGCCGAGCGCCGGCGAGTGGGTGGACGTGCGGTCGTCGCAGGCACGGGACGAGGAGGCCACGGCCTGGGTTCAGTGGTATGTGCGCACCAACGAGAGCCAGCTGAACGAGCTCGGGATCCGGAGCGGCCGCGCCACGGGCCCGCTGGCGGTTCGGGGGGTGATGTCGTTCACGAGGGCGCCGATCACCATCGATGACGTGATCGACGCGTCGGATAATGTGGACGAGACGGCCGTCGAGGCCTGGATCGCGGAGGTGAGCCAGGAATTCGCGGGACTCGATTCCGAGGATCTGTTGAAGCTCGACGCCGCGGGCGTGTCCGGGAGTGTGATCGATGTCGTGGTCGCGGTTTCCTTCCCCGAGCGGTTCGCGGTTGGCGAAGACGGTGCGCGCAGTCAGTCCGGGTACGTCGGCCTGAGGCCACTGTGGGCGGATCCGTACTACTCCGGCTACAGCCGGTACGGTTACGGCGGGTTGTATTCGCCGTACGGGTACGGCTACGGCGGCTACAGTCGTTACTACCCCTATCGGACGGTAATCGTCGACGTGACTCCCGTGCCCAGGCACACCGGGGGGCGGGTGATCGCCGGGAAAGGGTACAGCCGGGGCTATTCCGGATCGTCCAATGTCAGCTCCGGGAGAGGGTACACGGGTTCGTCCAGCGGCGGGAGCTCTTCGGTGGGCTCGTCGTCCAGCGGCGGGAGCTCTTCGGTGGGCTCGTCGTCGAGCGGCGGGAGTTCGCGGAGCAGCACCGGACGGACGGCGACGCGGCGCGGCGGAAGCGGCAAGTGACCTGGCCGGTCCGTCACCGCGCGCGGTGACGCGTTGATCGAGCCGTACGTGCAGCTCGGCGATACGGGAGGACTTTCGGAAGCGCTGGCAGCGAACCCGCTGCTGGCGCTTGTCCTTTTGTTCGGGGGGGGCGTGGCGATCAGCCTGACGCCCTGCGTCTACCCCATGATCCCGATCACGGCTTCGGTGATCTCGGGGACCGCCCGGGAGGGGCAGTCCTGGCGTCGCACGCTGGCACTCACCATGACCTACGTGGTGGGGATGGCCCTGCTCTACGCCTTACTCGGCATGCTGGCCGGGCTCACCGGGACGCTCTTCGGAACGGTCAGCGCGAGTCCGTGGGCGCTGCTGGCGATCGGCAACCTGCTCCTGCTCTTCGCGCTGGCCATGTTCGACGTGATCCCGGTGCGGGTGCCGCAGCGGCTCATTGCGTGGGCCGGATCGCGCGGGGGCGGGTCGTACGGGGCCGTATTCGTGCTGGGGGCAACGTCCGGGGTCGTGGCCGCGCCGTGCGGTGCCCCGGCGTTCGCCGCCGTGCTGGCCTGGGTGGCGGCGACCCGGGCGGGGCTGATGGGATTCGTGTACCTTTTCGTGTTCTCCCTGGGGATGACCGCCCTGCTCGTCGTGGTGGGGCTGTTTTCCGGTTCGCTGTCGCGGCTGCCGAAGTCCGGCAAGTGGATGGTGACCGTGAAACGGGTCGCCGCGGTGATCATGCTCGGGGTCGCGCAATATTACTTCATTCAGGCGGGCTACAACCTGTGAGGTCGATCGTGAAAAGAGTGCTTGACAAGTCAGATGCGCCGCGACGCGGAAGGTACTCGACGGCACTGGCCGCGCGGTGCTTCGCCGCTGCGTGGGCAGTCGCCACCGTGGTCGTGGGGATCGCCTCAACCAGGGTCGCCGCCGCCCAGGAAGGGACCCAGCTCGGGCTGCCCCCCGGGACCGTGGCGCCGGACGCGCAGGTGGAGGACCTCGACGGGAACGCGCTGTCGCTGCTCGAGGTGGTGGGCGGCGGTCCCGCGCTGATCGAGTTCTGGGCGTCGTGGTGCGAGCAGTGCGAGTTGCTCCAGCCCGAGATCGACGCCGTGCAGGAGCGCTTCGGTGAGCGAGTCAAGGTGGTGGCCGTGGCGGTGGCCGTTTCGCAATCGGTGCGAAGGGTGCGACGTCACGTCGACCGGCACGAGCCCGGGTACACCTTCGTCTACGACGCGAACGGGGAGGCCGTGAGAGCCTACGAAGCCCTCACGACCTCGATCGTGGTGCTCGTGGACGGCGAGGGGCGCATCGTCTCCACGGGGGTGGGGCCCAGGCAGGGCCTGGTTGAGGCGGTGGAGGGGATGCTGGGGGGCGGCGGCTCGTCTCGTCCGGCTGAGGCAGCGCCCCCCCGAACCCTACCCCTCCTCCGGCTCCGGCGTCACCTCGTCGATGATGGCGCCCAACTCCTCGTAGGCCGTCGGATCCGTCTGCCTGAACTGCGGGATCACTCCGGCGACGCGACCGTCCGGGCCGACCACGATGACGGCGCGGCTGCCTACCATCCCATTGTCCCGCATCGATCCGCCGAACGCCGCGAAGGTGTTGGCGTCGGTGCCGAACAGGTAGGGGAAGTCCTCGTCCTTCAGCCATGACGCGCCCTCTTCGGGCGAGTCGTTCGAGATGGCCATGAGCACCACGTTGCGGCCCTCGTTGAACAGTTCTGCGTACTGATCACGGTACGCTCTCATTTGAACCGTTCAGCCACGCGTCCTGACTCTGAAGAAGAACGCGAGGACCACCGTTTCGCCGCGGTAGTCGCTCAGCCGGATCTGGTCCCGGAGGACGCCGTGACGGGTCGCGCCGGTCAACTCGAAATCGGGGGCCATCGCCCCGACCTCGATGAGGCCGTCGCCGGGTTCCTGGGCCGCCCCGCCGGTCGGTGCGGCGAGCCCGACTGTAGCGACCAGCATGGCCGCCATCAGAAGTTTGCGCATTCGTCTGCTATCTCCGTTGTCTCCGGCCCACGGTCCCGGACGCCCCGTGCGTCCAGTGCCCGGCCGGAACATGTGCATGTGTGCCGCTTCAACGCCAGCCGACAGTGAACCCGCGGGCGCCTTGAGCGTTCTCAACTGCCTCCCCCGATCGCCGCCTGGATCGCCTCCACGGTGCGGTCCACTCGGAATTGCAGCAACTTCCTGCCGATCTCGATCGTGGCTTCCCTGTCCTCGATGCTGACCCCATTGATGGACGCCTTCCCGGCCGCCACCCGCTGCGCGTGCCGCACCGACTCCGAGTCCTCCGTCATCATGATCGAGGTGATGACGAAGTCGTCGTGGAGCCCATCGTTGGTGGGCTCGGTGATCCCGAGTTCGGTCTCCATGTATTCGAAGACCTCGCGGTAGCGGTAGAACTCCGGGACGAAGTGGGCCCGGGCGCTGCCGCGCCAACGCTCGGTGAGCGCGGTCGCCACGGCGGCCATCCCTCCCTGGTTGCCCCCGCTGTCGCCGATGAAGACGATGTCGGTGAATCCGTGTGCGCGCAGGCTGCCGGCGATGTCCGTCAGCACGGCGCGGAAGGTCTCCTCGCGCAGACTGATGGTGCCCGGGTAGCGCATGTGGCCCGATGGGTTATCGATGTCGCCCTCGGGGACCAGCTTGAGGACCGGGGCACAGAGCGCGTTGCCCAGCTTGCGCGCGATCCCCTCGCAGGCGCCCGCCAGCACGTAGTTGTGTTTGCCGGTGGCCAGGTATGGGCCATTTTGCTCGATCCCGCCCGTCGAGATGATGGCGGTGGTCTTCCCGTCGCGCAGCGCGTCGCGCACCTCCATCCAGGTCAACTCCTCGATCCAGACCGAGTTGAGGGCTTCGATGGGCCGCTCCGTCTGCATGTCGGCCAGGAGGGCCTGCGCCTGCTGCACCGCCATCTGCGCGCGCCGTTCCGCGCTCATGCCGCGGCGGCCCTGCTGCGCCTGGCTCGCCATCGGCGCCAGGAGCGCCAGTACGGCCACCATCAGAATGCATCTCCGGTACGTCATTTCTTCAGACCTCCATCGTGAGGGACTGAGTCTTCGCACTGGGCACCGGGCACCTCACGCCAGTGCCCCGTACCAGCCTGCCGTTTCGCGGATCGCCGATCCGCGCCGGTCGCGGTAATCCGCATCATTGTAGCGCCGGAGCCCCGGGAAGGCGACTTTCCCCCGTCCGGCGCGACCGCCAGCCAACATTTTCCTGTCAAGGGGAGGCAGCCAATGAGAGTCCATCCCGCACGGGCCGCCGCCGCGGCCTGCACCACCACCCTCCTCGCGGCGGCCCTCGCCTGCGCGCCCCCCGACGTCCGCCCGGCCGACCCCCAGGCCCGCGGCTACACCGACGACGACTTCCCACGCGCCCAGGAACTTGCGGCCGGGGTGTATTCCTACGAACAGCTGCGCTCCGCGGGCAACGAGCGCTTCACCACGGTGAGCATGTTCGTCGTCACGGACGAGGGCGTTCTCGTCGCCGACGGCCAGGGCAGCCCGGAA
>JAPOOQ010000271.1 GCA_026713345.1 Gemmatimonadota bacterium
CCCCCCCGCCCCCCCCCCGCCCCGCCGCCCCCCCCCCCCCCCATCAACGCGGCCCCCAGCAGCGCGCGCGCCCCCGCCACCCCCCGCTCCACCCCCTGCCCGGCTGCGCTCACCGCGCCGTCGTAGTCCCCGGTCTCGCGCAGCGCCGTCACCCAACCCCTCAGCGCGGCCGCGTTCCCTTCGAGCGCCCGGGCCCGCAGCGCCTGTACGGCGTCGTCGTACGCGCCGGTCCGCAGCGCGGCGAACCCGGCGGCCTCCTGCGGCGCGGTGGTGACCGGCACGGCGTGCGCCGCGTCCCCGGTCAGCGCGAACGGCGCGGCCACCAGCGCCAGGACGGCGGCCCTGCCTATCCGGTTCCCCGCGAAGCGCATCGTCCTCAGTGGCCCCGCCGCTCCGTCCCGCCCCCCGCGGCCCGGATCTCCCGGTTCTTGAGCGCGAGGTCCACGAGGAGCGCCTCCAGCTCGTCCTCATAGCGCTCCAGCGGCATCCGTTCCTTGATGCGCCGCAGGTCGGCGATGCCGGCCTCGATTTCGGCCTTCTCCTCGTACAGGGCCCGCAGCTCCTCGGTCGCGGCCTCGTCGGCGCCCGCGCCCCCCAGCGACGTTAGGAAGATCGTGCTCGCGAGCACCCCGTCCCCCTCCAGCTCCCCCGGTTCGCGGCTCCCCTCGCCGTCGCCGTTGTCGTCCAGCACGGCGTGTTCGGTGAGGAGTTGCCGGTCGCCCTCGTACTGCCGCTCCACCTCGCGCATCGCATAGCCGAAGGCCTCGAGCATCGACACCCGCGCGTCCTTGTTGACGTCGGCGCCGTCGTCCGCGAAAGCGTCCACGAAGTGCAGGCCGAAGCGGGTCATGTTGCGCTCGCGCCCGCTCCGGGTGGCGGTGATGATCGTGCGGTTCGGTCCCGACAGCGCCTCGATGAAGGCTCCCGACGCGCTCGCGGTGTTGACGAAGGTGATGCGGCGGTCTCCCATCGGGGCCATCAGGACGCCCAGTTCTTCCGGGGTGACGTCGGGGCCCGGGATGTTGAAGCGTGCGGTCTGGTCGCGGAAGCTCCCGTGCCCGGCGAGGAGAACCACCAGCTCGTCGGCGGGCCCCATGGCGCTGGCGAGGTCGGCGAAGGCCGTGCGGATGTTGTCGGCGGTGGAGCGCGCGCGGATCCGGGTCGGGTCGAGGTCGGGGTCCTCGCCGAGGTAGAAGATTCGCTCGGCCGGCACGCCGTACTTCTCGGTGGCGGCGTCGGCGAAGCGGCTGAGCCAGCCGTGAAAGGACTCGGTGTATTCGGGGTCGCCGCCGAGCCCCGAGATCATCAGGATGTGGGTGTTCTGCGCGTGGGCAGTGGCTGGAACCAGGGTCGCGGCCGCGATGGCCCACCGGGTCGCACCAGCCAGCATCGCCCTCACGCCAGTCCCCTCTTGCGGCGGTACGCCCACTCGGCTCCGAGCAGCCCCGCCAGCAGCAGGAAGAGGATCGGCATGTCCCACAGGTCGTGCTCCTCCGTGACGGTGACCCCGCCGCCGGTGAAGCGCAGGTCCTCGGGCAGCTGATCGACGGTTTCCGGCGTGTAGTAGCGGCCTCCGGTCTCGTCGGCGACGCGCTCCAGGAGGGTGCGGTGCTGGCGCGGATCGCGGAACTCCTCGGTGCCGGGGGCGACCCGCACGCTCGTCTCGGCCGTCCCGAGGAGGGTGGTGTCGCGCGCGGCGTCGACGGCGAGCTCGTACAGGCCGTTCATCATGGGGGTGAAGGTCACGGTGTACTCGCCGTCCTCGGAGACCGACCATTCCATGGGCAGCTCGCGCACTTCGCCGGTGGGGGTCGTGACCCGCGCGTTGACCTCGGCGCCGTTCACTTCCACGAACCCCGCGTCGAGGACATCGGCCTTCAGGGTGACCGGCTCACCCACCTCCACCGAGGCGAGGTCGGGGGCGGCCTCGACCGCATCGGGGGTCTCGGCGACGACCGAACGCAACAATTGCCGCCAGAAAGTCTCGTGGCTCTGGTCATCGAGCGGCACGCTGGCTTCCATCTGCCAGAGCCAGGAATCCTGTATGCCCAGCACCATCGCACGGCCCTTGCCGTAGCGCTGGAAGGCCAAAACCACACGGTCGGAAGTGTCTCCGGCCCCTTCGACCACCGACCCCGTCATCAGCTCGGTGGCTCCCGGCTTGAGTTCGGTGATCAGGTTGGTGGTGGAGACCACCGGCAGGGAGTCCCACCGTGCGGCGGAATTCTCCACGTCGCCGGCGATCCGGGTGATGGGGTGGTTTGCCCCGGCTGGCGTGGGCGACACCTTCACGAAGACGAGCCGCTCGGTCGGGGTGGCCCCGGTGGGTTCGGGGAGCACGACCGGGATGACATCCTCGATCGGGGTGCCCTTGTAGCCGCCGTCGGCGAGGGTGCGCCGTCCGCCCAGCATGAGCAGGGTGCCGCCCCGCTCGCTCACGAAGTCCGCGATCATCGTAAGCTGGTCATGGGTGAAGAAGCTTGCCTCGACGGACCCCAGGATGAGGGCGCGGTACCGGTAGAGCTCTTCGCGGGTGGTCGGGAAACCGGTGACCAGTTCCAGCGGGTCGTCGAGGTTGCGGCGGTAGAACTTGTTCGGTGCGGTGCGCTGCAGGAGGACGACCTGCAGGTTTTCGTCGTTGTCCACTGCGCGCAGCATGAACTTCACCTCGTAGCGCGGCTCCCCTTCGAAGTAGAGGATCTTCTCGGTGCGGTCCCGTACCTGGACCACCGCGTGCAGCTCGTTGTTCTCCAGCACCCGTTCGTCCGGCTGTCCCGGGACGCGGAAGGTGAGCTCCCTCACGCCCGGGCTCTCGAGCGTGATCGCCACCGGGGTCACGAGAGGCTGCCCGTCGCGTGGCAGCGTCACAACCTCGGTGGCGATGATCCGGCCCATGTCCTCCACCACCACCGGCACCTCGCGGCCCCCATACCCGCGCGAGTCCAGCACCATGTTGACGACCAGCGAATTCCCGGCCAGCGCGGTGGCGGGCACATCGGCGCGGCTCGCCTGCACGTCCGCCTCCATCTCCTCGTCGCCCAGCCCGACCGTGAACACGGGCACCGCGGCCGCGCGGAGCGGCAGCAGTGCGTCGCCGATCACCTCCTCCGTGTTGTCCCCTCCGTCCGACACCACCACGATCGCGGACAGCGGCACCCCCTGCAGTTCGTCGCGCGCCTGGATGAGCGCGCTCCCGAGCCGCGTCCGGCTCCCGTTGAAGGTGAGCCCCTCGATCCCGCCCATCCGCGACGCCGACGACGAGAAGCGGAAATACCGGAGCGCGAAGCCCTCTTCCAGCGCGGGCATGAGGTCGCCCGCGGGATCGAGCAGCCCGACCGCCTTTTCCGCGCGCGAGGTGCCGTCGCGGTCGTCGATCTGCATGCTGCGCGAGTCGTCCACGAGCACGGCCACGAAGTTGCGCTGCGGCACGATCGAGGTCAGCACCAGCGCGGGCTGCATGAC
>JAPOOQ010000272.1 GCA_026713345.1 Gemmatimonadota bacterium
CCGACCTTCAAGATGTGGTGTGCTGCCCCGTCCACCACATACAGGTTGCCGCTGCCGTCGAAGGCCACGTCGCCGCGCCGGGTGAACTGCGCCCACTCCGGCGCATCGAGCCCGCCAGCCCGCCACACCTCGGAGAAGTCCCAGGCCAGGGGTACGTCCTGGGCCCCGAGCACTGTCGGGAACAGGACCGGGATCAGGAAGGCGATCGCTCGCGTGCCGGGTCTCCTTGCTACCCCGTTCGCTTCCCCAGGCGGAAGCTGAAACCGCCGCTCGATTCAGGTTCGTCCACGACCACTTCCTCCGGGGCGTCATCGGGCCCGCCAACGCCTACCTTGCCGGAGATTGCCGCGACGGCGTCGGCGACCGACTCGTGGACCGGGATGATCTTGTCGAAGCCGCTGAGCCTTACGACACTGTCGATCCCCTCCGGGAGTCCGCATAGGCCCATCGCCTTGCGCGGCCCCCGGAACCTCTGGGACATGTCCAGAAGGACGCGCAGACCCGCGCTGCTCATGTACGTCAGCTGGCCACAATCCATGGCGAGAGTGCGTTCGCCCTCCGGGATGCCTTCCTTCAGGGCCTCGTGGAGGACCGCGCAATTGCCGCTGTCAACGCGACCGGACAACGACGCGACGAGCACTCCGCCATCGCGGCTCCAGCTCACACTCACTTCCATATTACGCCTCCTTCGAGGGCCACTCTACTTCGTCCGGGCTTTTGAGTCTACGCCTCGGGGAACCCGTGTCAAGCAGTGCGGTGTTGACTAGATGCTCAGAAATGACAATTTCAGTTTACATTTTGTAAATCAGACCTTACACATCTTCCCCATGCTCAGCCGACGAATCATCCCCGCGCTGGTAGCCGCGACGCTCGCCCTGGCCGCCGCGGCCCTGGTCGCCTGTGGCGGTGACCTCTCCGGGCCGGAGGTCCGCAACGCCTCCCCGCGCTCGACCGCCGGAATCTCCAACCAGATCGTGGCGGATTCGCTCCCGCTGGCGTTCGTGGACTTTTTCGCGGACCCGGATGGGGATGGGCTCCGGTTCTCGGCGGAGTCGTCGGACACGGCGGTCGCCCGGGCCGAAGTCCGGGCCGACACGGCGTGGATCTTCGCTGTGGTCTCCGGTTCGGCGCGAGTCACCATGACCGCCACCGATCCGGGCGGGCTGAGCGCGTCGCAGGACTTCGGTGTGGTGGTGCCGAACCGGACCCCGCGGGTGGTGGACACGGTACCGGACATCGAATCGGTGGTGGGCAGGGCGGTGGCCGCCGACATCTCGCCCTATTTCGTTGACCCCGACCGGGATTCGCTCGCCTTCAGCGCCGAGTCTTCGGACACGACCGTGGCGCGGGCCAACGTCTCCGGGGATTCGGTGATCGTCAGGCCCGTCGCTCCGGGGAGCGCCAGGGTGACGGTGACGGCAACCGATCCGGGGGGACTGAGTGCGTCGCAGGACTTCCTGATGACGGTGCCGAACCGCGCGCCGCTCGCCACGGACTCGCTTCCCGGGATCGAGATCGAGGTGGGGGATTCGGCGGTCGCCGACCTGTCGGAGCATTTCGCGGACCCGGATGGTGAGCCCCTCTCATTCTCGGTTGAGTCGTCGGACAGCGCCGTGGCGAGCGCGGCGGTCTCCGGCGGGGGCCTGATCGTAAACGCCACGGCCAAGGGGACCGCGACCGTGACGGTCACCGCCACCGACCCGGGGGGCCTGGCGGCCACCCAAAGCTTCGTGGTGACGGTGCCCAACCGACCACCCCACGCGGTCGGCACCATCCCCGACCTGCGGCTGGAGGTGGGCGATACCATCACCGTGGACGTTTCGATCTACGTCGTGGATCCTGATGGGGACTTGTTGAACTTCACCGCCGAGTCCTCGGACAGCGCCCGGGTGGTGGCCGGGGTGGCGGGGAGCGGCGGCGGGGCCGGGGCTGCCGGCGGCCTGGCCACGTTGAGGGCCATCGCGAAGGGCACGGCCACGATCACCGTCACCGCCACCGATCCCGAAGGGCTGGCCGTCACCTGGACGTTCAGGGTCTCGGTTCCCAACCGCGCGCCGGTCACCATCGGGGCGATCCCGGATGTGGAGCTGAACGTGGACCGGGCGGACACCGTGCGGACGGCCGAGTTCTTCTCGGACCCGGATGGTGACTCGCTGGCCTTCACCGCCGTGTCCTCCGACAGCGCGCGGGTGGTCGCCGAGGTGGCGGGGGGCGGGGGGCGGGGCGGCGGGGCCGTGGTGAGGGTGCGAGCGGTCGCCAAGGGCACGGCCACGATCACCGTCACCGCCACCGATTCCGAGGGGCTGGCCGTCGCGCAGGCGTTCACGGTGACGATCCCTAACCGCGCGCCCCTCGCGATCGCCACGATTCCCCATATCGAGCTGCAGGTGGGCGACACTGTCACGGTGACGGCGTCGCGCTACTTCGTCGACCCGGACGGGGACTCTCTGGGCTTCACCGCCGAGTCGTCGGATAGCGCGCGCGTGGCGGTCGAGTTGGCGGCAGGAACTGCTGTTCTCACGGTCAGGGCCCTCGCCAGGGGCACGGCCACGATCACCGTCACCGTTACCGATCCCGAAGGTCTCGGGGCGACCCGCCAATTCACCGTGACCGTACCCAACCGCGCGCCACAAACAACTTCAGGCATCGCGAACCAGCAAGCCGCACCGGGTGACACGTTCGTGTTCGACCTTGCCACCCGCTTCACGGACCCCGATGGGGACTCCCTCACCTTCACGGCCACCTCCTCGTCCCCCGCGGTGGCGACGGCCACCCTGTCCGGTGCACGCCTCACCGTTCGCGCCCTCGCCCAGGGCACGACGCGGATCACGGTCACGGCGACCGATCCCGCAGGTCATGCGGCCCGCCAGCGCTTCACGGTGCGGGTTCCCAACCGGGCACCCAATCCCACGGGTACGATCCCGGACACGTACCTTGCC
>JAPOOQ010000273.1 GCA_026713345.1 Gemmatimonadota bacterium
GAAGAGGGATTCGAGGGGGCGGTGCTGGCGAAGTACCCGCAAGAAGGCTCGCCGCTGCTCTCGGGATACCTGCTGGGCGAGGAGCACCTGCAGGGCTACGCCGCCGCGCTCGACGTAGCGCACGGGGACGGCCGCGTCGTGTTGCTGGGCATGAGGCCGCAGTGGCGCGGCCAGCCCTTCGGGAACTTCCGCGTCCTCTTCAACGCGGCGCTCTACGGCGCGGAACTGGCCGCCGTAACCCCGCCGAACCCGGACTTCTGGGAAGCGCCGGAGGAAGAGGAGGGGGAGGAGGGCAACCGCGGCCCGCGCCAATGAATCATAGAAAAGGGAACTGACGTACAATCCTGCAAACGACTGCCCAGCCGCCGAATGGAATGGAGCCAACCATGTTCCGCCGAACCGATCCGGCCGAATCGCGACGCTTTTCGGACACCCTTGCACGCGCGCCCGACCTTGCGCTGGCCGCCTTTGCCCTCGCAGCCATCACGGCGCCGGCCACCCTCGCCGCACAGGAGGGCATCATCACCTACACCCACTCGGTGAAACTCGAGTTCGAGCTTCCCCCCGAGTTGGCGCAGATGCAGGCGCAGATGAAGGCGCAGATGCCGAAGGCGACGACGAACACGAAGGTCCTGCACTTCAGCCCTTCAGGATCACTGATGATCCCGGCCGAGGATCTGCCTGGGAAGGCGCAGGCCGGCAACATGGCAATCTCGGCCAAGGCGTTGGCCGGTGGTGTGGTCAAGGAGGTTCCGGTCGCATTCATGTCGGATATGGTCATCGGGATGAACGTCTTCGGGGGCTCCACGCGGGGGTTCAGCGCCGCACGCAGCGTCTACGAGGACTACGAGGCGGGGACGTTGCTCGAAACCCACGAGTTCCTGGGCCGCACCTTCCGGGTCGCCGAGGAGCGGCCCTCGTACAACTGGCAGCTGACGACCGAACAGGCGATGCACCTCGGCTACCCGGTGATGAAGGCCACGACGGAACACGACAGCACCACCGTGGAGGCATGGTTCACACCGCAGATTCCGGTCCAGGGCGGGCCGGCGTCGTATGGGGGACTGCCGGGGATGATCCTCGTCCTCTCCATCAACGACGGGCAC
This sequence comes from Gemmatimonadota bacterium, assembly GCA_026713345.1. Lineage (GTDB taxonomy): Bacteria > Gemmatimonadota > Gemmatimonadetes > Longimicrobiales > Gaopeijiaceae > Bin94. The sequence goes on from JAPOOQ010000273.1 coordinate 1,107, forward strand.
ACCCAGTACCAGGCCACCGAAGTGGTGCTGGAGGCGCTTGAGGAAGGACTGATCACCGCGCCCAACGAGGGCCAGGAGGTCACGCGCGAGGAATTCGACAGGATCGTGGCCGACAAGCTGGAGGAGATCAGCAAGACGCGGGGCCGCGGGATCCGCATCATCGGGAACGGGGAGTTGAAGCGATGACCGCGTGGAGGGGATTGGCGGGCGGATTGGCGATGACCCTCCTTGCGGCGGTTCCGTCCGCGCAGGCCCAGGAGAGGGCCGGGCAGGCGGCGCCGGAGTTCGACGTGAGCGGCACGGTCGTGGACACGGCCGGCGTGGGGCTGGCGAATGCCATGGTGGTGGCGCTGTCGCGCGAGGACTCGGTGCTCGTGAAGTACTCCCTCAGCAACCGCGACGGCCACTTCAGCATCGCGAACCTGCCTGCCGGGGAGTACATCCTGCAGGTCACGCTGCTGGGCTACCAGGCCGTGCGAAGTGACTTCGATGTCGCGGGCGCGGACTTCGACGCGGGCCAGGTGACGATGGAGGTGCTGGCGGTCGAGGTGGAGGAGCTGGTGGTGAGCATCGAGCACGTACCCTTCATCAACCGGCGGGACACGCTCAGCTACAACGTGGCCGCGTTCCAGACGCCGCCGAACGCCACGGTCGAGGATCTGCTGCGGCGGCTTCCCGGGATCGAGGTCGCCGCCGACGGCTCGATCAAGGCCCAGGGCGAGGACGTGCAGAATGTCCTGGTCGACGGCAAGGAGTTCTTCGGCAGGGATCCGACCATCGCGACGCGCAACCTCCCGGCGGACGCCGTCCGGCAGGTCGATGTCTACGACAAGCAATCGGACATGGCGGAGTTCACCGGCATCCCGGACGGGGACGACGAGCGCACCGTCGACCTCAGGCTGAAGGAAGAGGCCAGGGTCGGGTACTTCGGGCGGACGAGCGGGGGCTTCGGCAGCGACATCAACAACCAGGCCCGGCTCGGGGGCTCGGCCGCGAACGACGCGCGCTATGACGGCGCGCTGAATCTGAACCGCTTTTCCCCGACGGCGCAGTACGCGGTGATCCTGAACGCGAACAACGTAGGCAATGCCGGATTCTCCTCCGCCGGCCTCGGCGAAATGGTCGTCGGCAACCTCATGATGTTCGGCGGCGGGGCGGTGCTGCCTGGCATGTTGGGCGGGGGTGGGGGCGGGGGCGGCGGCTTCACCGAATCCATGAGCGGCGGGGTCAACGCCAGCCATGAGTTCGGCAACAGCAACTGGCTGCGGTCGAGCTACTTCTACAACGAAATGGACAATGTCCGGAACAGCACCGTGCAGCAGCAGGCCCTCTTCGGGTCGGACATCGCTTCGGTGCTGGACCAGTCCTCCAACAGCGAGTCGACGAGCGGGGGCCACCGTCTGAACCTGAACGGACAGCTCGCCCTTTCGCCGGGGCACCAGCTCCGCCTGAGGGTCAACGCGAACCTTCGGTCCTCGCTGACGTCGCAGTTCACCGCCCAGGAGACACACAACGCCGCCGGCGGAATGCTGAATGCGGCGGTTACCGACTACTTCACCGACGGCGACGATCTGGGCGGCGATGCCCAGCTGACCTGGCGCAAGCGGCTGGACGAGTCCGGTCGTTCGGTGGTGGCCGAGTTCCGCAGCGGCATCTCGGACTACGACTACGGCGGGGAACTCTCCTCGCAGGTGAGCGGTCTCTTTGGCGGGCCCGGAGAGCGAGAACGCGTGCAGGAGACCCGGCAGGAACAGAACCGCGTCGGACGGGAGTGGAACAACCGGGCGCGATTGTCGCTCACCCAGCCTCTGGGCGAAGGCCACTCCCTGGAGGTCTTCGGGCAGAGAAACTCGACGAGCGAAGACCGGGACAATCCGGTGTACGACATCGTCAACGGTACGCGCACGTTCAACGAGGCGCGCAGCACGGGGTTCGAGCGCGCCTACACCTACTACCTCGCCGGGGCCCGGTTCAGCCGTATCGGCGATCGCTACTGGATCTCGACCGGATTGCGGGTGCAGCGCTCCAACCTCGACGGCGTGATCAGCGACCGCGACGAGAGGATCGAAAACGGGTACACCCACCTGCTCGCGAACGTGGACCTGAAGACGGAGGCCAAGGAGGGCCACAACCTCAGCGTCGGTTACAGCACCTCCAGCCGGGAACCGTCGCTGACGCAGCTGCAGCCCTTCGTGAACAACACCGACCCGCTGAACATCTACACGGGCAATCCGAATCTGGAACCGGAGTACACCCACAACCTGAAGGCCGACTACCGGTTCTTCGACCAGTTCAGCTTTGTGAATTTTTTCACATTCGGCGGCCTCACCTACACCGACAACACGATCGCCCAGTCACGGTTCTACGACGATCGCGGCGTGCAGACCCGCTCCCCGATCAACACCGGCGGGTCGTGGTCGGCCAGCGTGGGGGCCAATTTCGGCACGCCGGTCCGCAGGCTCGGGGTGGACATGGATCTGGAGTACAGGGTCACCTATTCCGAGGGCACCGAACTGGTGAATCTGGTCGCGAACGACAACCGGTCCACAATCAACACGGTCCAGCTCAGCGTGAACAACCGGGTCAAGGACCGGTTCGATGTCCGCGGAGGAGCCAGCTTCAGCTTCAACGACGCCCGCTACTCGCTGAACCGGGAACTCGACCGGTCGTACGTCAACAGCAGGTATTTCGCGAACGGCACCCTGTATGCTCCCGGTGCCTGGACGGTCCGGTCGACCTTCAGCTACCAGGTCTACGACCGGGACCTCTACGGTTCGGGACAGTCCCGCTTCGGCCAGCCGGAGAACATCGCTCGCTGGGACGCTTCCGTGATGCGGGGGCTGTTCAACAATCGCGTCGAGATCGAACTCCGTGCCTTCGACCTGCTGAACCAGAATCAGGGCGTCACCATCTCCAACCGCGCCAACTTCATCCAGGAATCGCGGACCGAGTCGCTCGGCCAGTTCTTCATGTTGCAGGCATCCTACCGGCTGGGGGGGCGGGGCTTCGTGGGGGGCCTGATCGGCTAACGGGCGGCCGGACTAACGGTCCGGGCGCGTGGGGTGTCTAGATAACGTGGGTGCACCGGGGCCGGTGAAACGATGCCGGCCCTCTGGTGTTCCGGAACAACCGAGGCACTTCAGAGGGAGAGACCCGGACAGATGCCACTGAATCGCTCGTCGCTGTCAGCCGCCCGGCAAGTTATTGCGCGCGCCAGCGGAAAACCCGGTCGCGGGACCGCTGCCCTGTCCGCTGCCATCGGCTTCGCGCTCCTTCTGGCTCCAGCGGCCGCGACCGCACAGGAAGGCACCATCACCTACACGCACGTTGTGAAGCGCGACGTGTCGGCGTTCGGTGGGGGTCAGCGGGGGGGTCCGCAGGGCTTCCGGGGCGGGCAGCAGTTCAATCCACCCCCGCGGACCGGGACTGTAGTGGTCCACTTCAGCCCTGCCAGCTGGTTGATGGCTCCGTCGCAGCCCGGTCCGGGGCGGGGTGGGGGGGGCGAAGGAGGCGCACAGCGTCCGCGCGGAGGGGGCGATGGCGATCGTCCGCGGGACGGTGGTGGAGGCGGCTTCGGGCGGGGGGGCAGGTTCGCGTTCGGCGGGGGTGCCGCGGCCGGGTCGGATCCGTACGCCGCGACCGAACTGCGAGCCGCGTTCGTGGATCCGGAAGCGGGCACGATGGTCGAGACCCGCAGTTTCCTCGGCCGCACCTTCCGGGTGACCCGGGAACGGCCCTCGCTGGAGTGGCAGCTGACTTCCGAGCAGGCCGAGCACCTCGGATACATGGTGATCAAGGCCACGGCGCAGCAGGACAGCGCTACGACGATCGATGCGTGGTTCACGCCGCAGATCCCGGTTTTCGGTGGCCCGGCCTCTTACGGCGGCCTTCCCGGAATGATCCTGGTGCTGTCGGTGAACGACGGGCAAATCCAGTACCAGGCCACCGAGGTGGCTCTGGGCGAACTGGAAGCGGGACTGATCAGCCCGCCCGACGAGGGCGATGAGATCTCGCAGGAGGAATTCGAGCGAATCGTCAACGAGCGGCTCGAAGAGATGGCAAGGATGAGAAGGCCCCCCGGCGGGGGCGAAAGGCCATAAAAGGAGAACAACAGTGAAGACATGGAAGCTGAATTCGGGCGATCGGCCGGCGAAGCGCGCAGGTGCACGGGCCTGCCTCTTCGCGGCCCTGGGCTGCGCGGCGGCCCTTCTCGCGATCGCCCCGCCCGCGCAGGCACAACAGGAGCACGAGGTGAAGGGCGCGGTGGTCGACACGGCCGGCACGGCCCTGCCGAACGCCATGGTGGTGGCGCTGGCACGGGAAGACTCGGTGCTCGTCAAGTTTTCCCTGACGAACGGGGAGGGGAACTTCGCGCTGACGAGGCTGCCGGCCGGCGAGTACATCCTGCAGGTCACGCTCATCGGCTACGAGACAATTCGGCGGGACCTCGACGTCACGACCGCTGATGTCGAGGCCGGACAGGTCACGATGTCCGTTCTGGCGGTCGAGGTCGACCCGCTGGTCGTAAGCATCGAGCATGTGCCCTTCATCAACCACCGCGACACGCTCAGCTACAACGCGGCCGCGTTCGGGACGCCGCCGAATGCGACGGTGGAGGACCTGCTCAAGCGTCTTCCCGGGATCGAGGTCGACGACGACGGCTCCATCACGGCGCAGGGCGAGGCAGTGCAGAATGTCCTCGTGGACGGCAGGGAGTTCTTCGGCGGCGACGGCACGATCGCGACGCGCAACCTCCCGGCCGACGCGATCCGGCAGATCGATGTCTATGACAAGGAATCCGACATGGCCGAGTTCACCGGGATCGCCGACGGAAACGAGGAGCGCACCCTCGACCTCAAGCTCCGTGAGGAAGCGAAGGTGGGGTACTTCGGCAGGACCAACGGGGCTCTCGGCAGCGATGTGAACACCCAGCCCCGGATTGGTGGAACGTCCGCGGACGACGCGCGTTACGACGGCTTTCTCAACCTCAACCGCTTCTCGCCTTCGGGGCAGTACGCGGTGATCCTGAACGCGAACAACGTGAACCAGAGCAGAGGTGGCAGGGGCGGCGGCGGTGGCGGCAGCGGCGGTTTCACGGAGACCATGAGCGTGGCCGTCAATGCCAGCAACGACTTCACCGACGACAACTGGCTGCGTTCCAGCTACACCTACAATGAATCGGACAACGAGAGGAACAGCACGGTTCAGCAGCAGACGCTGTTGAACTCCAATCTCTCGTCACTCGTCGACCGCCTGAACAGCTCGGAGTCCAACAACCAGAATCACAGGGTCAACCTCAACGGGCAGATCCAGCTGGCGGAAGGCAACCAGTTTCGCCTGCGGGTCAACGGCAATCTCACGAATTCGGGCAGCTTGAGCTTCAGCAATCAGGAGACGCACAACACCTCCGGCGGCCTTCTGAACTCGGCCATCACGGACCAGTTGGTCGACAGCGACAACATGGGCGGCGACGCGCAGCTGACCTGGCGCAAGCGGCTCGGCTCTTCCGGCCGGTCGCTGGTCGCCGAATTGCAGAGCCGAATCTCGGACTCCGACCAGCTCACGGAACTCTCCTCGGAATTGATCGGAGTCAGCCGTGGTGGCCGGGGGGGAGGCGGGGGATCAATGGATCCGGAGTACACTTTGGAGGAACAGCTCCGTGACAGCCGCAGCTGGAACAACAGCGCCCGGGTCTCGCTGACCCAGCCTCTGGGCCAGGGACAGATCCTGGAGCTCTTCGGCCGGGCGAACACGACGGGCGAGGACAGGGACAACCCGGTCTACGACATCGTGGACGGCTCCCGCGTGCTCAACGCGCCCCGCAGCAACGGATTCGAGCGGGCCTACACGTACTACAACGCCGGCACGCGCTTCAACCGGAACAACGAGCGCTACCGGTTCGTGAGCGGCCTGGAAGTCCGGCATTCGAACCTGGACGGGCTCATCCAGAACCGGGACGAGAGAATCGCGAACAGCTATACCCACGTTCTGCCGAACATGAACTTCAGGCTCGAGGTCAAGGATGGCCACAACCTCAACGTCCGGTACAGAACTTCGACCCAGGAACCATCGCTCACCCAGCTCCAGCCGTTCGTGAACAACACCAACCCGCTGAACATCTATACCGGCAACCCCGACCTGGTGCCCGAATACACACACCGATTGAACGGGGAGTACAGGTTTTTCGACCAGTTCAGCTTCCGGAATTTCTTCACCTTCTTCAACTACAGCTACACCCACAACACGATCGCCCAGTCGCGCCTGTACGACGATCGGGGCGTCCAGACCCGTTCGCCGATCAACACGGCAGCGTCGTGGTCGGGGAACGTCGGCGCCAACTACGGCACTCCGATCCGGCGGCTTGGCGTGGACGTGGACCTGGAGTACCGCCTCAGCTATTCGGAGGGGACCGAACTGATCAACCTGGTCGCGAACGACAACCAGTCCATCCGCAACACGGTGGAATTCAACATCGAGAACAGGAGCCGGGATCGGATCGATGTGGAGGTCGGGGCTGCCTTCAACTTCAACAACGCCCGCTACTCGCTCAACGAGGAACTCAACCGGGACTACGTCAACAGCACCTACTCCCTGGAAGCGAATTTCTACCCGACCAGCGCGTGGACGATCGAGACGGATCTGAGGTACCAGGTGTACGACGACAACCTCTATGGCTCGACCCAGACCCAGTTCGGGGACGTGGAGAATGTGGCCCGCTGGAACGCGTCGATCATGCGCAGGATGCTCGACAACCGCGTCGAGATCGAATTCCGCGCCCGCGACCTCCTGAATCAGAACCGGGGGATCAACATCAGCAACAACTCCAACTTCATCCAGGAGTCGCGCACGGATTCGCTCGGCCGGTACTTCATGCTGCAGATCAACTACCGGCTCGGGACGCAGTTTACGCGCGGCGGACGTGGGGGTGGTGGAGACTGGGGTGGTGGAGGCAGGGGGCGGGGGAGGTAGGGCGCCGCCGGGGTTGCGGAGACAGGGTCGTGGCACAGATTAGGGGGCGTCCCGGGTGGGGCGCCCCCTGATGGTTGGGGGGAGGCGATGGCTGTGCGGCCAGGCCCGGTGGAGTGGCTGGCCGCCCCTTTTGAGGGGAAAGCATGCCGGTTGATGTGGACGATTTCTGGGCGAAGGTCCGGCTGGGCGAAGACACGGACCTTGAGCTCAAGGAGGTACGGTTCCGCGGCAAGGACGTGATCGCGCCCAGGCGGCGTGACCTTGCCGACGGGCTGGCTGCATTCGCCAACGCCGCGGGTGGATGGCTTGTACTGGGCGTCTCCGATGACCGAACTCCCCAGCCTCTCGACGCTTTACAGCTGGACGCGGTGGTCCACCTCGTCACTGAAATCTGCTCGGACAGTATCGAGCCGGCGCTCCATCCCGGCCTGCACCGCATCCCGCTGAGGGAGACCGCGGGTACGGGTGTGCTCCTGGTCAGGATCCCGCCAGGTGCTTCGGTCCACCGTTCTCCGGGCGGCTATCTGCGACGGCGGGGCGCCAGCAAGCGGCAAATGGACTCGGCCGAAATACGTTGGCTTCTGCAGGCGCGGGGCCAGTCCGATGTCACGGGCACCGACCTCCAGGTTGTCGCGAACACCAGTGTCAATAGCCTGCGGCCGGAGCTCTGGCGCCGGTACGCCAGCAGTCGCGCCAGCGACCCCCCGGAAACAGCTCTCTCAAAACTCAAGTTCCTGAAGGACGATCGACACGGCGTACAGCGTGCAACGGTCGGGGGCGTGCTCCTCGCGGCGGAGGATCCTCGTGATTGGCTGCCGAACGCGTACGTTCAGGCTGTCTGCTACGGCAGCGGCAAGATGGATGGCGACCGGCAACTCGATGCCCAGGACATCTCGGGTCCACTGGACCAGCAGATTCGGGGGGCGATGCGGTTCGTGGTCCGCAACCGGAAGGTGGCTGCCCGCAAGCAGCCGGCGCGCACCGACCTTCCTCAGTACAGCGACCGCGCCGTGTTCGAAGCGGTGGTGAACGCGGTGGTGCACAGGGACTACGCGATCAGCGGATCCAGGATCCGACTGTTCATGTTCGACGATCGCCTGGAACTCTATTCGCCCGGCGGGCTTTCCAATTCGCTGAAGATCGAAGACCTGCGGACGAGTCAGTTTACCCGGAACGAA
>JAPOOQ010000274.1 GCA_026713345.1 Gemmatimonadota bacterium
CGAGCTCTTCGGGGCGGTAGTTGCGCCAGAGGCCGCCGGCGTCGCGGAAGGTCGGCACGCCGGACTCGGCGGAGATGCCGGCGCCGGTGAGCGCGACGACGCGGCGGGCGTTGGCGACGAGGTCGCGGGCGCGGAGGAGGTCGGGGTGGGGCAGGGGGGGCTCCTCCTACCCTCGGCAGTCCTCGCGGGCCCGTGCCAGCAACTCCGCTCCCGTCTCGCATTCGATGATCAGGTCGCCGATTCGGGCGATTCGTTCCGGGTCGGTCATTCCCTCCAGTAGCCGGGAAAGGCTGTCACCCGTATCGGCACCGAATCTCAGCTCGGCCAGTCGGCGGATCAGAGAGCTGCCGCCTTCAACGCGGCCTTTCGTTTGGCCTTCAGCCCGGCCTTCAGCCCGGCCCTCAGCCCGGCCTTCAGCCCAGCCCTTCGTCCGCGCCCTGTCCGCTTCCTCGCGATACTGCTCCTTCAGCTCTTCCACGCCCGCATAGATCATTTCCGCCTCCTTCAGCGACTTCACTCGCTCCAATGTGTCTCCATCAAGTCCCCACGATTCGGCCGCGCCCAGCACCCATTCCCTGAATGCGTCGCGGAGCCGAGCGTGCCCAGCAGTCCGTGGACAAACCTCCCACGGCGTTCGAGCGGCGCTGCATCCGCGCTGGGCCGCTGCGCTCTGCGTTGCTTTTCGGGCGAATAGCGCTGCTATTCCCCCTTCAAAGCGCCTTGCCAGCGCGGCGCTTCGCCGCTCTCGGCGCTCGCGCGAGATTATCCACGGACTGCTCAGGTCCGGGATACGTCGCCCGCACCTCGCGAACCACTCTCGCAACGTTCCCCCGCGACGGGTCCAGCTCCAGGCTGGCCATCCACGACACCACGTTCACCTCTGCTGGACGTTGGCGCGCCAGCTGCCGCAGGTCAAGCACCTGGTGGGGCATCCTCGGCTGGCGGCCGGCGAGCCGGCCTTGCACGGGTTCGATGAGGTCGAAGATGTCGTCCGGGGCGGTCCAGGGCCGGCGCCCGTTGTAGATGGTCACGGTGAGCACCGGGGGCAGCAACCCGCGCGGACCCAGCCTTCGCCCACGCCGCTTCGAACCCACGAGTCCGCGGTAGGCGTCGGCCACGTAGGCGAGCGCCCGCAGGGCCATGTAGCGATCGACACCTGACTGGAACTCGGCGGCGAACAACAGATAGCGGGAGCTGCCGCGAAAGTGGATCCGGCAGACGAGGTCGGCCAGCGAGCGGGTCAGGCCGGTGCCGGTGCGTTCCGTGGCGAGGTACTCGACGCGGTCGAAGTCGAGTTCGCGGGCCAGACCGCCGTCGATGTAGCCGCGTACGAGGTGCTCGACCGCGAGCGGGAGGGAGAAGAGGAGCTTGTAGGATTGGTCGTGTCTTCGGGACAATCTGGGCCTCCGGCGTTCGTGGTGGCTCCGCGGGGTCGGCGGGCTGCGTGAGGTCCCCCCTGCGGGACCGGAGCGCGCCGCCCCTTGAGCGAACAATCGCACGGGCACCGGGGCGGATACATAGCGGAATGGGACTGTCAAGTCAGCATTACAGAATGTCGTGTGGACGTTACACTCGGCTCGAATAGCTCGAAGCTCGGCGTTCGGTCAATGCAGGGGACCTGGTGTCCGAGCAGCAGAGCCGTCGGCGGTGGGCAAGAGTGGAGCAGCACTTGCGAAACGGGGGAGGTGTGGAGGTGTGTACCACCCGGTGGCAACGGTCGGCGTTTTGTAGCTGCCGATCTGTGCGGGGTCGTTTTGCGCAATCAATGATTGATATCCCGTGTACAAGAAGCAATCGCGTCTATTATATTGCGCAAGATCCCAATTAATGGTGCTGCAACGCATACCCGTCCCCACATCGCAATACCTTGCGCAATTGCTTGGCGGGTCCTCACTTGCTTCATTCGTGGTTAACCACACTTACGAGTCGAAGACATGTCGTACCGGATACCCTCAGGAAATTCGGGGAAGCGCTCAAGTTGAACATATCTGCCGCCCACCATTGCCCGGAGGTTCGCTCATGAGAGAGTCAATCAAGAATGCGATTGACAAGCTGGCTCACGATCTGATTGACCGAAACACCATTCAGAGACTCGGCAGGACCCTGCTAACGGTGGTGCTCGCCATGGGTTTCGGATTCCTGCTCGGCGTGGTCCTGAGTAACGAGGACGCGAGGACTGTCCTCGGGGATGCTCTGGAACTCCTTGAGAGGAAAGACAGTGCTCAGACTACGGTCGTGGCGAGGCTGGATTCTGTCGTGACGGAGCTCCAGAGGCCGAATAGTGACTCTGGTCTGGAAGTAATTTACACTCCCGATTGATCTGTGCTCCCGGGTTGCGGCGCTTGCTCAACCCCTCGTAGTGGGCCCCCACGTGGATGTGTCGGACTGGCGCGCCTACCCCTGACCCGACCGCCCCCCCCTCACAATCCCCACCAGCTCACCATCCCCGACCGTCCTCCCCCGGTCGGCCAGCGCAATCACCTCGTGGTACACCCGGTCGACCTCGTCGCGATCCAGATCGAACCCCAACCCCTCGCACCGCCGCTTCACCGCGTGCCGCCCCGAGTGCTTCCCCAGCACCAGCGTCGATTCCACGCCCACGTCCTCGGGCCGCATGATCTCGTAGGTGCGGCGGTCCCGGATCATGCCGTGCTGGTGAATGCCCGCCTCGTGCGCGAAGGCGTTGCGGCCGACGATCGCCTTGTTGGCCTGCACCGGCTCCCC
>JAPOOQ010000275.1 GCA_026713345.1 Gemmatimonadota bacterium
GGGCCGTACGGTCTGCGCTTTCGGAAGGGTCGGAGGAGCTGCTCGTCATCCGCGCGGGCACCGTTCTCAAGATCCACCTGCACACCGACCACCCGCAGGCGGCGATCGACTATTGCGCGACGCTGGGCACAGTGGCGGCGCACAAGGCGGAGGACATGTTCGCCCAGTTCGAAGCGGCCCGGGAGGCGGCCGGGGCCGTGCGCCGCCCGGTCGGCGTCCTCGTCGATTCCGGGTCGGACCTACCCGACGCCGTCGCGCGGGCCCACGGAATCCGGACGGTGCCGCTCCTCCTCCTCGACGGCGAAAAGTCGCTGAAGGACCGGATCGACATCACCTCCGACGACATTCTGGAGCGTCTCGAGCACGGTGGAGAGCTGCCGACCACCTCGCAGCCCCCGCCCGGCGACTTCGTCCAGGCGTACGAAGAGGCCGCCACCGAGGCCGAGACGGTCGTCGGGATCTTCCTGGCCGCGAAGCTGTCGGGGATTTACCGGTCGGCGGAGAACTCGGCGGGCATGGTCCCGGATCTCGACATCCGCCTCGTGGACTCGCGCGGCGCATCGATCCTGGTCGGGCTGCTTGCCCTGAAGGCGGCCGAGCTGGCGGAGGGCGGCATGTCGGCGGCGGAGATCGTCGCGGAGATCGACAGGATCCGGGGACAGTCGGGCATCCTCTTCACCGTCCGCAGCCTGGACCGGCTGATCGCGTCCGGCCGGGTGAGCCAGTTCGCCGGATGGCTGGGCGGGATGCTGGATCTCAAGCCGGTCCTAGGGCTGGAGCCGGACGGATCGATCAAGGCGCACGGCAAGGCTCGCGGCATGACTCGGGCCCGCGAACTCATGCTGAAGATGGTCGAGAGCGCGATCCCCGCCGGAGCGCAGGGTGTGCGTTTCGGGATCGTCCACGTGGGGGCGCCCGAAGTGGTCGAGCCGCTGCGGCGCGAGCTGGGGGAGCGCTTCGGCGACCCCGAGATTCTGGTCGCGCCGATCACCCCCGTGCTGGCCACGCACCTGGGGATCGGGGCCTGGGGCATCGCCTACATGGTCGAGGACTAGTCCGACTGCGCGCCAAGCGCCCGCGCGCCGGTCACGAGCCACTGGTGGGTCGCGAGCTGGGGGGGCGTGGGGTCGGGGGGGAGGGACACGAGGATCGGCCGGTCCCGGGTGCGCTCCGGGAGGTGCAGGACCATGTCGGCGGCGTCGCCGGGGGGCTCGAACGGGCGGGACAGGCCGGTGGCGTCGACGGCGATGGCGCGTCCGGGAGCGGCCAGTCGCGCTAGAAGCAGCCCGTAGTCGCGCCAGGCCTCCAGGGGGTCGGCTTCCCCGCTGGCAATGGACGGGACCAGCGTATTCTGGTAATATGCTACCCCCTCGGCGTAACCGTCGGGGCTGGTGCGCTTGAGTTCCCGGAGCCGATCGCGATAGTAGTCCCGCGGGTCGCGCGCGCCGGATTCGGCGAGCGCCTCGGCGAAGCGGGCGTCGGCTGCCTGCCGGGGGTCGGCGGACTGCCGGGCGCCGGTTGCCTGGCCGGCGTCGCCGGACGGTTTTGGGTCGCTGGTCATGCGCTGGCGCTCCGGGGCTCGGTGGGGAGGATGAAAGGTGCGAACGGCCATGGAGGGAGACAATGTTGAGCGGTTCATTCGACCAGCGTGACGTTACCCCGGCCGAGGATTTCCTGGAGCTGTCCTGGGAGATGTTCGGAGAGCTCTGCCGTGCGCTGGCGCTGAAGGTGGCGAAGTCCTACGACCCCGAGCTCATCATCGGGGTCGCGAGGGCGGGGGTGATCCCCGGCGCCGTCATTGCCTCCATGATGCGCCGCGACTTCTTCTCGCTCAAGATCACCCGCCGCGAGGGGGGGCGGGTGGTGCGGCAGCGGCCGTCGATCCTCTCCGCCGCTCCCCGCCAGGCCCGCGGACGGCGCGTTCTGATCGTCGACGAGATCACCACCTCGGGTGAGACGCTGCGCCTGGCGCTTGCCGCGGTCCGGGACGTGGGCCCGGCGGAGGTGCGCACCGCCACCTCCTTTGCGCGCCCCCGTGGCTACCAGCCGGACTTCCACTCGCTCGCCACGGACGCGACGCTGATCTACCCGTGGGACCGCAAGGTCTTCGAA
>JAPOOQ010000276.1 GCA_026713345.1 Gemmatimonadota bacterium
GACTGGAAACCCGCCGAATCACCTGACAATAACCGTAAGTCATTGCATAGCAATAACTTGTTTTCTTGACGGGTATTTCATTTTGGAGAGGCATGCCCGCACGGAAGTCCCGGAGCGTCTCTAGCCGAATCATATCCCGGTTCTCGTAGCCCTACTCGTCCTGCATCCCTTCCGGACCTTCCCCGCGATGGTCGGCGAATCAGGCTTGAACCGGGGCCGCGCGGTCTTCTATCTCACTCGGCTCGCGCCAGCAGCTGTTTGATGAAATCGGCCAAGCCCTCACCAGCCCCGATCGCCAAGCGCGAAATCCGGTCGTAGTCGTCGATCTCCTCCGCGTCCCATACCAGGTCCACTCGCCTCATCTGCCTGAGGGCGATGTGACTGTAGCCATCCGGGTTGCCCCAGTAGCAGGTCTTACACAAGTCCGAGTCCTGTGGGCCGGTGAGGTTGTCGCAGTGCTCGCAGGTCCATGACTTGGAGCGGTTGCATGAGCCGCAAAGAAGCATGACCTGGTTCGGGTCCACATCACCATCACTCCAGTCGCCCCCGACCTCGTAGGGCACCCGGTGATCGATCTGAAGCTCGCGGGCCCGGTAGGGCGTGGCGCAGATGGCGCATCGCGATCGGGACGATTCGACGAGCTCGGCCTTCAAGTCCTTGGGCCAGATTCCGCGCCCGCCCAACTTGTGGGGCCGCGTGTCGTCTGGATCCCCGAATCTATACGCCGCGATCGTGCGACCGTCACTTCCCATGACGTAAAACGTCTCCAACGGAATCCCCTGCTCGCGCACATCTCGCGCTGCGCGCGGCGGATGGCCGTACCCGTACTCCTCGCTCAGTTCTTCCGTGGTGATATACCCGTGCTTCAGAACATGTTCGATGACGATCCGTGAACGCCTGCCTGTTGCCGCGCGCAGGTGGTCAAGAAACCACTCCGGTAGTTCATCGGGTGGTCGTGCGGTTCGACCATCCCCTCCTGGGCGCATCACAGGAATTCGAGTTGGAGACCGGAGGCGTTGGGCTCGGAATCGGCACCTGCTTCGACGAGGGCCGGGGACAGGTAGAGGGATTCGTAGGTCACGTCCCGTCGCCCGAGCAGCGTAGCCTGAGTCGACCGGCCCGCCCTGATCTCCAAGCGCGCGAGCCCAAGTGATTCCGGCAGATCCGTGCCGAAGCGCTTCTGGCCGGTTCGTCCGTCGTAGGAGACCGCGAACATGATGCCGCGCGATGACAGATCGGCGAGAGCACCGCAGAACAGGTCGTGGTCGATGCTGGCTGAATACCGCTGATCCCGTGAGCGACAGACCCCTTGGTACGGGGGGTCCATGTAGACCAGGTCCGACGCGGAACACCTGCTCAGAACCTCCCGATAGTCGCACGATGTCACACGCGTCCTGCCCGCAAGGAGCTCCGAGACGCCGAGCAGCCGACGTCGCATCTCCGACGGTCGTGCGCCCCGACGGCGGTTGTCGGGCGTGTTGTTAAACTCGCCGTTCGAGTTATAGCGCACGGCAGCTTTCACGCAGCGAGCTAGAAGATACAGGAAGTCGGCGGGATCGTGCGTGCGGTTGAACCGCTTCCGCACCTCGTCGAAGTACCGGCGTTCCCGACCGTCCTGATCGCTCCAGAGAAAAGCGTAGCGGGCCGCGAGCCCCTCGGGACGGTCAAGGATATCCCTCCAGAGGGCCACCAGCGGTTCGTGGGCGTCGTTGATCCAGTAGCGGGACGCGCCCCGTCTCCTTGCAACCGCAATCGACAGGGCGGCGGAGCCGGCAAACGGCTCGACAAGTCTCGGTACCCACTTGGGGAGATGGCGGAGTATCTGGGGGGCAATCCGCCGTTTGCTCCCCTGGTAAGGGAAAGGCTGAGGGGCGTTCCGGAATTCGAAACCGACGCCTGCTCCCTTGCCCCTCTGTTCATTTCTCTGCCCGACCATGTCATCCACGATAGACTCGCACGCGACTGAGGGCAATCTGCGCGTGTCCACACTGCGCCCCCGGCTCCGAAGAACGCCTCGACCGTGTCGCGCCTCCTCGCCGACGCCGTGGACGAGGAGCTGATCGTGGTGGCGGATCCGGCGGCGGGTCCCCGCCTGCGACGGTATTTGCCGTTCTGGGCAAGTGCATGATCCGATTCGGGCCCGGCCACGCCGCGATTCATCCCGAGTTTTATTTGACTGGAAACCCGCCGAATCGCCTTAGAATCCCGTAAGTCGTTGACATGCAACGACTTGTTTTCTTGATTGGGAACCCCCTCACCCCCCGTACATCTCCCCCATCACGGCCGTGATGTCGCCCGCCCCCCCCAAATACCGCTCCCGTGCAGTCACCTTCATCTCCCCCGGAATCCCGTGCAGCGCCTCCGCGATCGGCCCCGCAATCGCGGCCACCGTGTCGGAATCGCCGCCGAGCGACACCGCGTTGCGGATCGCGTCCTCGAACGACGCCGACTCCAGCGCGCAGGTGATCGACTCGGGGACGGTCTCCTGGCAGGTCTCGTTGAAGGCGTAGCCGGGGCGAATTTCGTCGACCGTGCGGGAGAGGTCGTAGGCGTACTCGGCCTCGACGGTCGCGCGGATGGCGGCAGGATCGGCGCCGTTGCACGCCAGCCAGATCGCGTGGACGGTGGCCCGCGCGCCCTTCATCCCCTCGGGGTGATCGTGGGTGATGGCGGTGACGCGGTCGCAAGCGGCGAGGGCTGCGGCGAGGTCGTCGCGGTTCAGGTAGGCCGCTGGCGAAACACGCATGGCCGCGCCGTTGCCGTAGCTGTTGTACGGCTTGGGGGACCCCCGCCAGATCCACCCCCGGAACCAGCCGCCGTAGGACACGCCGGGATAGCGGCGGCACCACTTCTGCAGGGTCGCGGCCTCGGGCAGGTCGTGCAGCAGCATGTCCGCCACCGCAGCCGTGCACACGGCGTCATCCGTGAAGTGCCCCTTCGGGCTGAAGAACTCGAAGTCCTTCGTCTTGATCCGGTCCCATTCGTACACGGAACCGACGATGTCGCCGATGATTGCGCCCCACATGGTCATCCTCCTTGCCGTGGATCCGCCGCCTGGCGGCCCCGCTCGCCAGCCGACCCGCCTTGCCCCGCGGGCCGGTTTTGCGCCAGACTTCGGACGCCGTTTCCCCCATCACCCAGTCCCCACGACGACGCCCCCCACAGGACACCCATGCTCTCCGACATCGAAATCGCGCAAGCCCACGAGATGAAGCCGATCGCCGAGATCGCCGCCAAAGTCGGCCTCGGCGAAGACGAAATCCTGCAGTACGGCCACTACAAGGCCAAGGTCCCGCTGGATGTGGTGAAGGGCCGTCCGCACCGGGCCGCGAGGCTCGTGCTGGTGACCGGGTGCAGTCCCACCGCCGCGGGCGAGGGCAAGTCGACCACGTCAGTCGGACTCGCCGACGCGCTCAACCTGCGCGAGCGCAATCCGGTGCTCTGCATCCGCGAGGCTTCGCTGGGGCCGGTCTTCGGGATCAAGGGGGGCGCGGCCGGCGGGGGCTACTCCCAGGTCGTGCCGATGGAGGACATCAACCTCCACTTCACCGGCGACTTCCACGCGATCACCTCGGCGCACGCGCTGCTCTCCGCGATGCTCGACAACCACCTCTTCCGCCCGAACAGTACCGGGCTCGACCACCGGCGCATCACCTGGGGACGGGCGGTCGACATGAACGACCGGGCGCTCCGCAACGTGATCGTGGGGCTGGGCGGGCCCTTCGGGGGGATTCCGCGCCAGGACGGCTTCATGATCACCGCGGCGTCGGAGGTTATGGCGATCTTCTGCCTGGCGCGCGACCTCTCCGACCTGGAGGAGCGGCTCGGCAACATCGTCATCGGGTACACGCGCAGTCGCGACCCGGTGCGCTGCCGCGACATCGGCGCCGAAAAGGCAATGACCATCCTCATGCGGGACGCGCTCCACCCGAACCTGGTGCAGACGCTGGGCGGGACTCCCGCGTTCATCCACGGCGGCCCCTTCGCCAACATCGCGCACGGCTGCAACTCGCTGATCGCGACCCGGGCGGGGCTCAAGCTGGGCGACATCGTGGTGACCGAGGCGGGGTTCGGCGCCGATCTGGGGGCCGAGAAGTTCTTCGACATCAAGTGCCGGCTGGGCGGGCTCAGCCCCGACGCGGTCGCGATCGTCTCGACGATCCGCGCGCTCAAGATGAACGGGGGCGCGTCGAAGGACTCTCTGGCGACCGAGGACCTCGACGCGCTCGTCCGCGGCATGGAGAACCTGTACGGGCACGTGGAGAATGTCGCGCGATTCGGGGTCCCGGCCGTGGTGGCGCT
This sequence comes from Gemmatimonadota bacterium, assembly GCA_026713345.1. Lineage (GTDB taxonomy): Bacteria > Gemmatimonadota > Gemmatimonadetes > Longimicrobiales > Gaopeijiaceae > Bin94. The sequence continues at coordinate 4,303 of JAPOOQ010000276.1, forward strand.
CAACCGATTCGCGAGCGACACCGCCGCGGAAGTCGCCACCGTGCTCGATGGCTGCGCGGCGCGCGGGATTCACGCCGTCGAGGCGGACCCGCACGGGGGCGGGGGGGAGGGGTGCCTCGACCTCGCCGACGCGGTATGGGATATCGCCACCAGCGGCGAGGCCGCCTTCCGGCCCCTCTATCCCGACCACCTCTCCCTCCAGGAGAAGATCGAGACCGTGGCGACGAAGATCTACGGCGCCGAGGGCGTGGATTTCCAGCCCGGTGTCACCGCCGAACTGGAGCGCCTCGAGTCCTTCGGGCTGGCGGACGCCCCGGTGTGCATCGCCAAGACACAGTACTCCTTCTCCGACGACCCCACCCTGCTCGGCCGCCCCCGCGGCTTCCGGATCGCGGTGCGGGAAGTCACGCCGTCGGCCGGCGCGGGCTTCGTGGTTGTGAAAACCGGGTCGATCATGACGATGCCGGGGTTGGCGGCCACGCCTGCCGCGCTCAACATGACGATCGACGGGGACGGGGTGATCGGGGGGCTGATGTAGGGTAAGGCTCGCGGCAGGCCTGGACCGATTCGGGCGTCAAGGAGCTGGGCAACAAGGGATGAGCAGGAGCAAGATGAGCAAAGGCGTTCGCGTCGCGAGATGGCTCGCGGCCGTGGTGATGATCGCCTACGGCTTCGCCAAGCTGAACGGCTCCCAGTTCACGGTGCTCGACTCGGAGCTCTCGAAGCCAATGAACGAGGTCAGTGGATTCTGGCTGACCTGGTACTACTTCGGATCCTCCACTATCTACGGCACGATCATTGCCCTGGCCGAGATCGGCGGCGGCCTGCTGCTGGCCTGGCCCCGAACCTCCCTGATCGGCGCACTCGTTCTGTTGCCGGTCGTGGGCAACATCATCCTCACCGACATCCTTTTCGGTATCGGCGCCCTGCCGGCGTCGGTGACGGTGTTGATCTGTCTGTTGATCATCGTTCGACCGCACGCGCGGCGGCTCGCCGAAACCGTGTTGCTCGACATCAGGTCGTCCCCGAGAGCAGTGATGCTTCGGGCTGCCGCTGTCACGGCCGTGCTCGCGGGAGCGTGGGGATTCTCGTATTGGATGGCCAACTACAACAATCGATCTCCCACGCCCATCGATGGCGTCTGGACCGTTGAGGACGGGGGAGGAGCGCTCGAGACCGTGTTCTTCGAATACAATCGCGCCTACATGGCCGTCTTCCGGTTCGATGACGGCGATGTTGTTCACCACTTCGAAGTCGACTCCAATGGCCAACTGCGGGTGTGGGAGCAGTGGTTGGAGAAGGGCCCATTGATCTACGAAGGGGAGATCGTCGAGGAGGGGCGCATCGAGTTGCGGCCAAGCGGAGACAGCTCCCGAATCGTTCTTGTCAGGGAATAGGCCGGCTGGCGGGCCGGGGAGCAGCGGCACGAGTCAGCTTCGCCCGGCAATCACCCCCGCACCGCCCTGATCGCACCTTCGAACGCCCTTACCTGAATCCCGGAAAACAAGCGCACCAGCGGTCCCAGATCTCCCCCGTCCGCGCTCTCCAGCGCGTCGATGTAGTCCGCCCGCCCGGCATCCGTCACCACGAGCGGGAACCATCCGGCGCGAATCGTCACCAGCGTCGCCAACGCCCGCGCGACACGGCCGTTCCCGTCCTGGAAGGGGTGGATCTGCGCGAAGCGGTGATGAAGCCAGGCGGCCCCCACCTCGGGCGGGACCATCCGGTCGCCGTGCTCCCGGTGCATCGCCAGGAGCCTGTCCAAC
>JAPOOQ010000277.1 GCA_026713345.1 Gemmatimonadota bacterium
ACCGCCACCACCGTCAAACCAATCACTTCCGTGCTGGCGCCCAGCGCCTGGGCCAGATACTCCGCGCCTTCCACGGTCGCCCAGCCCCCGAAACCCAGTCCCACCACCCCGCCCACCACCAGCCCCACGTTGCCCAGGGGCCTCCGCGCCACCTGCGGTGCGTCCGGATCTTCCGTGCTGCTGTCGCCTTCCTCGCGCAGCCCGTGCATTTCCTCATCGATCGGGATAAAGGTGAAGCCGATGTACAGCACGAGGAGTGCCAGCAGGATCACCCCGTCGCCCCAGTCCACCTCGCCATCCAGCACCAGGGGGAAGACGAACACGGTGATCAGGAGCATGATCGGCACGTCCCGCGTGACCACGCGGTCCGCGACGCCCAGTGGAGTGATCAGCGCCGTCGCTCCGAGGATCAGGCCGATGTTCGCCAGGTTGGAGCCGAGGACGTTCCCCATCAGGAGACCCCCGTCGTCCCGCAGGACAGCGAAGATCCCCACCACCAGCTCCGGGGCCGACGTGCCCAGGGCGACCAGGGTCAGTCCAACGACCACCGGGCTGATGCCCATCGTGGAAGCGATGCGCGCGGCGCCCCGCACGAGCCACTCGGCGCCGAAGTAGATGGCGCCGAACCCACCCAGCAGCAGCAGGACATAGAACGGCAGCAAGCTCATGCACGCCCTCGGGCCGCCCATTCGAGCAGCTCCACAAGCGTTCCCGCATTCAAGATCTGGTCTGGTCCCAACCAACCCCTCCGAGCCTGGTCGACGCCGTAGTGCATATTATCCAAACTAGCCACTGAATGGGCATCGGAACTCGCAACGACCTTGACCCCCAACTCGCCGCACAGCCGAAGACCGCGGTAGTCGAGGTCCAGGCGCCGGGGATTCGCGTTGATCTCGACCGCGACGTTCAGCGCGGCCGCCGCGCGCAGCACCTCGTCGAGGTCGACCGGATAGGGCGGGCGCCGGCCCAGCTTCCGCCCGGTCGGGTGGCAAAGAATGTGGACGAGCGGATTCTCGAGCGCCCTGATGATGCGGTCGGTCATGCGCGCCTCGGGCAGGTCGAAGGACGAATGAACCGAAACGAGGACCAGGTCCAGCTCCGCGAGGAACTCGTCCTCGATGTCCAGCGACCCGTTCGGAAGGATGTCCACCTCGCATCCACGCAGAATCCGGATGTCGGGGAAGTCCTCCTGTACGCGGGCGATCTCGGCCGCCTGTGCCCTGAGTTCCGGCCCGTTCAGACCGCCGGTGACGTTGGTTGACGGCGAGTGGTCGGTGATGGCGATGTACCGGTAGCCCCTGGCCAGGCAGGCCGCCGCCATCCGGTCCAGGGTCGCGGCGCCGTCGCTCCAGGTCGTGTGCATGTGGAGGTCGCCCTGGATGTCCCCGTGGGTCACCAGGGACGGGAGTCCGGCCTCGGCCCGCTCGATCGTGGTGAAGTTTTCCCGCAGTTCAGGCGTAATCCATGTAAGGGCCAGCGCTTTGTATAGGTCGGCTTCGGTGACGGAGGCCGCCGGCGTCAACTCGAAGCCGCGCTCGCGGGCGCGTGCCGCCAGGGCCTCGATGTACGCGGGAGGACCGGTCAGGTGGTGGGCGACCGCCTCCAGGACTTCCCGGGGAGCGGCGACCAGCCGGATCCTCACGCCCTCCAGCCTCAACTGGAGAGGGTTGTCACCCCGCGAGCCCTCGGTGCGCGCGCCGGGAATGCGGCCGGCCACGTTCCAGAGCGCATCGGCCGCCGCCGCGCAGACGACATCCACGCTGGCCACGATCTCGGTGCGGCGCAGGATGTCGCCCGCGAGCCTGAACTCGATGCCCGCATCCTGGTCCTGGAGAGCCGCGATCACACGCTCCGCGGCGCGGTCCGCCCGGAACAGGAGCGAGCCCCGGCTGAGCACCCGCCGCGCCGCCAGGCCACGCTTCAGCCGGCTCACCACGGCGGGTCCGAACCCATCGAGCCTGCGGATCTCGCGGTTGTCCAGCGCTGCTTCGAGCTTCGCCACCGTGTCCACTCCGGCGTCGCGGAGGGTGCGGGCCCGGGTCGCGCCCACGCCGTCCAGGCGCATCAGGGCCGGAAGCCCGTGCGGGATCCTTGCGCGGTACTCGTCCAGCCGTGGTGAGGAGCCCAGCCGCACGAGATCGGTGAGGAGGGTGGCAAGGCCCTTCCCGATACCCGGCACCGTGCTCAGATCGGTACCCGCCTCGATCATCCCGGCGAGGGGATGGTGGAAGCGGCGCAGGGCGGTGGCAGTCTTGCGGTAGTGGGACACGCGGAAGGCGTCCGCACCGTCCAGCGCCATCAGATCGGCCAGTTCGGCGATGTGCGCCGCCAGTTCGGCGTTGGTCACCGAGTTGCCGCGTCCGCCCCGGATACGTCGCCACCGTCGCCGGGGCTGGCCCGCCTGCCGAAGCTCGCGCCCAACCGCTCCCGCAGTTCCGCCTCGTCCAGCACAGCCACGGCCAGCTCCCGCGCCCGCGCCAGCTTCGACCCCGGGTTCGCGCCCGCCACCACGAAGTCCGTGCGCGCGCTCACCGAGCCCGTCACCCGGGCGCCCAGACGCTGCAGGATCTCCTTGAGGTCGCTCCGCGAAAACGTCTCGAGCGCCCCGGTCAGCACGACCCTCTTCCCCCCCCCCCCCCCCCCCCCCCCCCCCCCCCCCCCCCCCCCCCCCCCCGCCCCCCCCCCCCCCCCCCCCCGCACCCGCCCCCCCCCCCCTCATC
>JAPOOQ010000278.1 GCA_026713345.1 Gemmatimonadota bacterium
GAACAGCTGCGGCAGCAGCTCGGGCGCGATGCCCTTGCCCTCGTCGGCGACCGAGACCGCGACGTGGACGCCGTCGCGAACCGCCTCGACCAGGATGGGGGACGACCTCGGCGCATGCCGGGCGGCGTTGGCGAACAGGTTGCTGAGGACCTGCACGATGCGTCTCTGGTCCGCCATCACCAGGGGCAGATCGGATGGCAGATCGATGGCGATGGTGTGCCGGCTGCCGCCGCTGAGGAAGGTGTTTCTCGCCCGGTCCACCAGGGCAGCCACCTCGGAGGGCCGGGGCGTGACCGACAGCGTGCCCGAGTCGATGCGGCCCGCATCGAGAAGGTCGCTGATGAGGCCCTGCATGTGTTCGGCCTGCTCGTCGATGATGCGGTGGAACTCGCGCTCCTCGGCGGGATCCAGCTCCCGCGCCGGCGAAAGCAGGGTCGCCGTCGAGCCTTTGATCGAGGTCAGCGGAGCACGCAGCTCGTGGCTCACCATGCTCAGAAACTCGGTCCGCTGCCGTTCCAGCTCCTCCAGCGGTTCCAGGTCCTGCATGGTGACCACCAGGGAGACGACATCGCCGTCCTCACCGCGGATCGGCGTGGCGTTGACCATGGTCTTCACGCTCTGGCCATCGGGAAGGGAGAGCACCAGCTCCTCGGCGCGCACGGTCTCCGCGTCTACAAGCGCGCGCGTGAGCGGAAGCTCCGCGAACGAGATCTCCTCGCCGTCGCCTCGCCGAACCGTGATGACGTGCAGCAACTCCAGAGGTGGACGGCCCGACGGGTCCAGGCCCGAGATGATCCGCCGCCCCTCGCGATTGAACCGCACGAGCTCGCCGGTCTTTGCATCGAATACCGCGACACCGACGGGCGAGGTGTCGACCAAGGCCTCCAGGTCGGCCCGGGCCCGCTGTTCGTCGCGATACGCCCTGGCGTTGGCGATGGCCGTCGCCGCCTGCGACGCGAACAGCACCAGAGTCTCTTCGTCCTCGTCGGTGAACCCCTGGCCGGCCTCCTTGTTGGTGAGGTAGAAATGGCCGACGTTCACGCCCCGGTGACGAATCGGCGCCCCCAGGAAGCTCCGGCGAAGAATCGGTGCCGTGGCAATGCCGAGCGCGTCGAGATGGGACGCCAGGTCGTCGACCCGCAGCGGTCGATCACTCTGGAGCAGATACCCCCAGAGACGCTCCCCCTGGGGCAGGTCCCGGAGCTGGCGCCGCTCCTCGGGTGTCAGGCCGGACGAGATGAAGTCCCGGACCTGTTCGACGCGGTCCACCGTCGTGATCGCCGCGTTCGCGGCGCCGGTCAGCACACGGGCGCTGTCGACCACCTCGCGCAGGACCGATTCGAGGTCGAGGCTCTCGCTGATGCGCAGGCTTGCCGAATTCAGCCGGGCCATGCGCTCCCGCAACCTCGCGGTTTCGTGCCTCGGTTCGTAGGTGTCGCTCAACCGTCCTCCTGTGGATGGCCGCGTGGTGGCGTGCCCGACCTGTGCGGGCTCCGTGGCCGCCCGTAACGTAGTGCGCCCGATGTTCCTCGACGCGTGCCCCGCCATCGGTGGTGCGGGCGAGTGGGGCCAAGTGTCGAAATATACACGATGGTGCCGCAGGAATCGCCCGGGGGGTGCCCGTTTGGGTGCCGGTAGGGTCGCACTTGTCCAGGTAGCCGCAAGGGAGCAAAGGGGTGCCTCTCACACAGCGAGGCGCCTTCCTCGACGCCGTGAAGGCCATGCTCGCGCGCGGCGGGAGTCCTTGGGAGGTCGCCGGCAAGCCGTAGCCCTGCCCGCCATGATCGCGTCGCTGGCGCGTGATGGCGCGGAATGCCCGTCGCCCAGGATCGCGGCGGAGCGGACTCGGAGCCGCCACCGTGCCGCGCTCCCCTGCGCCGGACCACCGAGGGGCCCGGCATTTCCCCCAACGCGAGCGACATGGCGGGGGGGCGCGATGCGCTCGTAAGTAGGGAAAGCCACATATCAGCCATGTATTGAATCTATAATGCCATGATAACACCACATATAAGTTGCCATAGCAGATGGTTCGGTGCATTTTGACTGGTTAGGTGCATTACCGGCCACTCAACTCATAAGGAAGGCTTAACAGCCCGGGTGGTCGTTCGAGCCGTTGGCACACTTCCCACTTCCGCCGCACCGATCCGGGTACGGGTGGACGGAATCTCCGGCCCAAGTTGACCAATTCCAGTGTCAGGGAGCTCCCGGAACCATTCACCCGCCAGGACGGGGGAACTGAGGCAACCGATGAATACCACATTCGCGAATGGCGCTGGGGCTGCTGGCCGTCCCATCCGTCAACAGATTTCTCGCGGTGGCGGATCCATGGCTTGCGCCTCGGCCGCCCTGGTAGCGATTGCTGCCTTGGCCGCCGCCTGCGGCGATGGCGCCACGGAGCCGCCCCCCGATCCTCCTCGCCCGGCGACCGTAACCGTCACCCCCGCAACCGTCGAGTTCACGGCGCTGGACGCGACCGTGCAGCTTGCGGCCGACGTGCGCGACCAGCACGGGCAGGCGATGGCAGGGGCCACGGTGACCTGGTCGAGCAGCACCGCTGCAGTGGCGACGGTGGACGCCTCCGGTCTTGTGACGGCGGTGGGCAACGGGACGGCGACGATCACGGCGAGCGCTCGCTCTGCCTCGGGAATGGCGGCGGTTACGGTGATGCAGGTACCCGACTCCGTGGCGGTGTTGCCGGCGGAGGCGACGATTGCGGCACTGGGCGACACGTTGCGACTGGCGGCCGGGGCGTTCGACGCGAACCGGCACGCGGTGGCGGACGCGGAGTTCGCGTGGGAGTCGAGCGACGACGCGGTCGCAACGGTGCACGGCTCCGGTCTTGTGACGGCGGTGGGCAACGGGACGGTGACGATCACGGCAAGCGCGGGCTCTGCCTCGGGCATGGCGGCGGTTACGGTGATGCAGGTGCCCGACTCCGTGGCGTTGGTGCCGGCGGAGGCGGCCTTTACGGCTCTCGGCGACACTCTGCGGCTGGCGGCCGGGGGGTTCGACGCGAATGGGCATCCGGTGGTGGGCGCGGCGTTTGCGTGGGAGTCGAGCGACGACGCGGTCGCAGCCGTGGACGTCTCCGGTCTTGTGACGGCGACAGGCAACGGGATGGCGACGATCACGGCGGCCGCTGGTGGGGCCTCGGGGACCACAGCGATGACGGTCACGCAGTTGCCCGACTCGGTGGCGGTGTTGCCGGCGGAGGCGACGATCACGGCCCTGGGCGACACGCTGCGGCTGGCGGCCGAGGCGTTCGACGCGAACCGGCACGCGGTGGCAGACGTGGAGTTCTCATGGGAATCGAATGACGGCGCGGTGGCGACCGTGGACGCCTCCGGTCTTGTGACGGCTGCTGGCAACGGAACGGCCAGCGTTGCGGCCACAGCGGGCGGGGCTTCGGGGGCAGCGACCGTGACGGTGACGGAGCCGGGCACACTTTTCGGCACGGTGAGCGATAGTCGGAAGGCAGGCTTGGCCATTCCGGGCGCGACCGTACAAGTCGAAAACGGAACGACGATGTCCATGGCCACCGACTCTCTCGGACGATTCCTGTTCTCGGGCATCTCGGGGGAAAGCGTCACGGTCACCGTCAGCGCCCCGCGCAGCTATCAGTCATTGACCGTGGAAGTTGCGACGGACTCAGGACCCCTGGATATCGAGCTGGCACATACGGGGATTTCCCCGTTCTTCGGTACGTTATGGATCACCCCGGAAATACTCGGACCTGATGACCCCACGTCGTTCGGCAGCGTCACGTACACCGGTCGCGGGGCGCGACAGATCTTTGACAGACGGGCGAACGCTTGGATCACGGTGAACGCATACCTGTTCGACGTGCAGTTCGGCGAGGACACTCTAGAGTGGCAGTTCAATCCGGAATTCGGCAGTGAAAAGGCGGCGCGCGCGGAGATCGACGTGTTCGCGCCCGCGATCGGGCGACTGCCGGCGGCGATCCTTTCCAACCTCCGGGAAGTCGAGGTCAATGCGGGCGAGGGGGCCGCTGGGGGCAACTCCTACAACAGGAGTTTGCTGATTCATACCGAGGACCCGGGAATGAGGAAATCCGTCCGAGAAGCGTTCCTGGAAGAAGCATTCCTGCACGAGGGCGCACATGCCTCGCTCGACCCGGATCATGCCGACTCCCCTGGCTGGCGCGCAGCCCAGCAAGCGGACATGGTAGCCATCTCCGAATACGCACGTGACTTCCCGGACCGAGAGGATGTTGCCGAGACCTTTCTTACGTACTTCGCGGTCCGGTACCTGCCGGAGCGGCTGACTCCGTCGGTTCGCGGGCTCATGATGATGACGACGCCGAATCGGCTGGCCCATCTTGACGAGCAGGAACTGGACATGTCGCCCTATACGCTTCCGGCGGCCGAACTGGTCGTCTCGCCGGCGATATGGACGCCGTCGGAAGACGCGGATTCGCTCCGCTTTTGAAGATCCACCCATCCCGCCGCGGCGGAACCGTCGATGAGCCTTGGGGGTGCGCGATGCGCTCGTCAGCAGGTAACGCCACGTGTAAGCCATCTATTGAGTTTATATTGCCACGTTATCACCATACATGAGTTGCTGTAGCAGATAGTGCGGTGCATTTTGACTGGTTGGGTGCATTACCGGCCACTCAACTCGTAAGGGGAGGCTTCACAACCCGGATGCCCGTTCGAGCCGTCGGCACACTTCCCACTTCCGCCGCACCGATCCGGGTACGGACGAGGCCCGGTCGGACGGCGGCCAAAGACAAGGGACGAGGCAACCGATGCAGACCACATTCGCGACTGGCGCCAGGGCGGCTAGACGTCACATTCGTCAACCGATCTCTCGCGGCGGCGGATCCATAGCCTGCGCCTCGGCCGCCCTGGTAGCGGTTGCTGCGTTCGCCGCGGCCTGCGGCGATGGCGCGACGGAGCCGGATCCACCGCCACAACCCAACCGTGCGCCGGTGACGCAGGATTCGATTCCGGCGCAGACGGTCTTCATCGACGAGACGGTGCAGGTGAGCGTCGCCTCGGCCTTCAGCGATCCGGACGGCGACCCGTTGACCTACACCGGCGCCTCCTCCGCGCCGAGCGTGGCGAGTGTGGCGGTGTCCGGCACTGAGGTATCCATAACGGGCGTGTCGGCTGGGACCGCGACCATCACAGTGACCGCAAGCGATCCCGGTGGGCTAGCCGCATCGCAAGCCATCGGCGTGACCATCGCCGAGCGTGTCGACGTGTGCGGGAGGACGCCGCAGATTCGCGACGGGATCGTGGAGGCCATCGGTGCGTCTGGTTGCGAATCAGTGACAGCCGCCGGCTTGGCTGGGATTCGATCGCTGCGCTTCAATCGTGTCGGCCTTACGTCGCTGCGCCAAGGCGATTTTGATGGCCTGACGGCCCTCGAGTCTCTTCGCATAGCCGACAATCAGCTGGACTCGTTGCCAGAGGCGGTGTTCGCGGGCCTCGAAAGCCTCACTTCGCTCACTCTCAGCCAGAACAGGCTCACTTCCATCCCGAATAACGCGTTTTCCGGCCTGATTGGCCTTGAATGGCTCAGCCTGCGTGACAATCAGCTGACTTCGTTGCCAGATGGGGTGTTCGCGGACCTGACGGACCTCGAACAGCTTGTCTTGAGCAACAACGAGCTGGCATCGCTACAACCCAACGTGTTCTCCGGTCTCAGCAACGTCTACAATCTGTTTCTCAGCGGCAATGAACTGGTGTCGCTTGAAGAGGGCGCATTTGCGGGCCTCGACAGCCTTGGTTGGCTCGTCCTCAGCCATAATGGGCTCGCCTCTATCTCGAATGACTCGTTTTCCGGCCTCAACAGCCTGAACTCCCTCAATCTGAACAACAATGAGCTGACGTTCTTACCTGACGGAGTGTTCTCGGGCCTCACTGGGCTGGGATCCCTGCACCTGCACAACAATCGGTTGACATCGCTCCCACGGGGAATCTTCGCAGGCCTCGACCTCTATGCCCTGTGGCTCTCCAAAAACCAGCTTGAGTCGCTGCCGGTGGGTGTGTTCTCGGGACTCCATAACCTCGAAACGGTGCTGCTGGACGGAAACCGCTTGTCGTCGCTACCAGTGGGTGTGTTCACCGATATGAGCACACAATCGATTTTCTTGGACGGGAATCGGCTAGCCTCGCTGCCGGAGGGCGTTTTCTCGGGCCTCACCGACTTGCAAGCGCTGTTCCTCAGTGCCAATCAACTGACGTCGTTGCCAAGCGGAATCTTCTCCGGGCTGACCAGTTTGCAAGCCTTGACCTTGGACGAGAACCAATTGGATTCGTTGCCGGAAGGAATCTTCTCCGGGCTGCCTGGATTCGAAGCACTTTGGCTGGATGACAACCCGGGAGCCCCTTTCGAGTTCCGCATTCAGTTTGATCGCACCGACGGTCCCAACGGGGCAGCCTCCCCCGATTCCGTTCGACTTGTGCTTGCAGAGGGCGCACCATTCGACTTGATGGTGCCATTGTCCGTACAGAACGGCACGTTGTCCGCGACCTCGGCTTCTCTGCCAGCCGGAAGCACTGCGGGGCCGGCATTGATCGTGACGCAGGGAACTGCCGGGCAGAGTACGCGCGTGACCGCGACCGGCGCCCCGCCTGACCTGGGTTCGAATCCCGCCTTCGAGGGCTTCACCATCGGTTGGCCCGCCGAATTGGTTCTGTTCAGCTCTGGAGCGCCACGGATGGGCCGCAGTTCTCCAGCCCGCGAGATGACGCACCCAAGCCACTAGCCCTACAGGAGATGCGCCCATGACGACACGCAACGAGAATGCCCCCAAGACCTGCGGATTCCGACGGATTCCGATCACCGATTCCGATTCATTCCGATCACTGATTCCGACGGATTTCGATCAGTGATTCCGATTGATTCCGATCACCCTGGAGTGAACGAGTAGGAGCGCTGGAGAACCTGTTGTAGCGGCA
>JAPOOQ010000279.1 GCA_026713345.1 Gemmatimonadota bacterium
AGAAAGGCTCGTCGAGAACGGCGTCGATTGTCGGGGGACGGTCGGTGCGGACGGCACGAATGGTCTGGCCGCTCGCACTCTGGCCGTACGCGGCGGCTGGCGCCCCGGCTGCAAGGCCCACCAGGGCAAGGAGGATCCGCCCGTGGATCGGCGCCCGAATGCGGCGAGGGCCTGTTCCGTGGACTTCAGAACCCCGGCGGAGCTTCAAATCAGGAGTCGTCGGCCTCGGCTGCGACCTCAGCCTCGTCGGCGGCTTCGGCCTCTTCCACGACTTCGGCCTCGACCTCGATTTCGACCTCGGCCTCGGCCTCGGCCTCGGCACCCATGTCGCAAGCGTTCCCGTTGCTCCGACAGCACTTGCCGCAGGTGCAACAGCACTTGCCGGAGCGCTTCCCGCGCAGCCACATGAGGATGAGGATCAGAAGCACGATCTGGGGAAGCCCGAGCCGCAGGGCCGTACCCCAGAAGTCGACGAGCGCGCCGAAGTACCAGCTGAAGAATTCGCCTATCATGATGGACTTCCCCTGGTCTGTTGATTCACCGTGTACCGTTCCCACATGATACGGCCGCGGTGGGACTAATGTTTCCGCTGGCCCCCGCGTGTGTCCCTATATCAAGGAATCGTCCCTCAGGCGGTAGATGGCAAGCCCCACCCACGCGCCGATGAGGGTGCCTCCGACGATGGACCACGTCGTCGCGGGTACGATCCAGCCGGTCGAGGTCAACGCGCCGAGGACCGCCGCGCCGACGACGCAGTAGATCGCGAGGATGCGGAATTCACGGCGGCGGTCGGTCATCGGGACCTCACAATTGCGATTGTGGCGCCGTCGGGACTGACGGCGATGCGGGAGATCTCGCCGGGCCCTCCGACCCCAGCCACCTCGGTCCAGCCGCCATCCTCCGTCCAGGCGTAGAGCGCGGCGCCGTCCCCCATGAGGATCTCGCCGCCGGGCGTCCAGGCGTAGTCCTCGCGACCGGGGAGCGTCTGCGCGATGCGCCCGGTTTCGCCGGTGGCCGGGTCGAGGCGCTCGATCCACCATTCGTCCTCCGAGACCTTGCGCACGAACGAGATCGCTGAGGTGCCCGGGATGCGGTGGATGGAGCGGCCGGGGTTCTCTGCCACCGTGCGCACCTCGCCGGAGACCGCGTCGCCGACCTGCAGAGTGGGCGGGTCGCCGAGCACGAACACCGCCGCGGTGCGCTCGTCGGCCCAGGCGTGGTAGCCGACCGGTTCGACCGTCGCAAAGATGGGGCCGAGGTCGGCGCCGTCCGTGCCGTAGCGCCAGAGGTACTGCACACCGCGCTCCTCGTGGATGGCGGAGATGGCGTCCTGGCCGGGGATCACGGTGGGGGAGAATTCGCTGGCCCCGGGGGTGCGGGTGACCTGGACGGGGGTGCCGTCGTCGCTGGCCTCATCCGCCGTGCCGGCCCCGACGCCGATGCGGAAGATCTCGGTCTGGGTGGAATCCACCGCCGAGGTGTAGTATAGGGCCGCGCCCGAGGGGCCGAAGGAGGGCTGGTTGTCGTAGCCGTCGCGGTCGGTGGCGTTGGTGAGGGCGCTGACGGTGAGCGCGCCGTCGTCGCCGCGTTCGAGGCGACCGAGCCAGATGTCGGTCGAGGGGGCACCGGCCGCGGTGGGGCGGTAGTCGTCCGGGGCCGGGCCGATCTCGGGGGCCGGGCCGTCCGCGGGGGTGGCGGCGAAGGGGTCGGCGTCGGGTGGCCCGCCGGGGGCCGTGTCCGCGGTACAGGACGAGGCGAGCGTCGTAGAAAGTAAACAAAACATGACATTGTGTAAGGTTTGGTTTACATTGCGCTTCGTTGAGCGCAGCAATCCGGTACGGATCGATCGCCAGCCGACGGGAGAAGGTTCATTCATCGGTTTCCACCAAAGCAGCCGTGAGGGCGTCCTCCTTCATCCCCCAACCCTCCAGCACCCCGCGCGACTCCTCGTCGCCCGCCTTGGCGACGCCGACCAGAAGGTGCGCGCTGGCGGTGGGATTGCCCGGTCCGGCGGATTCGATGGCGGCCGCCAGGACCTCGTGGGCGTCCGGGGTGAAGGGCAGGTGGCCTCCGTACACCTCGGGCGCGTCGCGCAGGTGCTCGGGGAGCGACTCGACGTCGAGCGTGAGCTGGTCGAGGGCTTCGACGAGCGCCGGATCGCGCTGGGAGATCGCACCCGCCAGGATGTGGCCCGGCGCGATGGCGTCCATGTCTTCTCGCGCGGCCGCGGCGGCGGCGCGATTCAGAGCGTGGACGGCGTCTTCGGTCAGATTGATGGCCATGCTGGAATCCGGGAGTCAGCCGCCGGCACCCTTGAACCACGCCACCACACGCTCGCCGAAGTCGGCCGCGTCGAAGCCCGGGACGTGCCGGCCGTCCTCGATGGTCCAGAGCTCCACCTTCACGCCGTCCTCGCAGCCCGTTGCATACCGCGTCACGTCCGTCTCTTCGTCCGGCAGCGCCTCGACCAGGTCCATGGAAGGCATGGTTTCGGCCGCCTCCATTTCGCACCCCGCGCGGGTGGCCCAGCGGTGCACGCTCTCTTCGGCGCCGGGATAGCTCGGGCGCCCGTCGCGCCCGCCGCCTCCGGCGTACCGGATGGTGGGGTCCGCAGTGCCGTGGATGTGCAGAACCGAAACCGGCCGGGCGCCCTCGCACCTCGTGGGGTCCGAGAAGGTGGCCCCGGCGACCGGCGCGATCGCCCGGAGTCCCGGCATCGACTCGCACGCCATGCGGTAGGACATGAAACCGCCGTTGGACAGGCCGATGAGGTAGACGCCATCGACGGACATGTGTTCGCCGGCTTCCGCAACCAGTCCGTTCAGGTATCCGACATCGTCGACTCCGCTGCCGCGCCCGCAGCAGTAGTCGGTGCCGTTCCAGAAGGGCACGTCGTTCGAGTTGCGGGTACCGTTGGGCAGAATGACAGCGATCTCGTCCGGCTCGATCCGCTGCGAAATTCCGAAGTAGCCGTCGGTCCACCCCGCGTTGCTGGTGAAGCCGTGCAGGACGATCACCAGCGGGATGGCCGTTCCGGATTCGTAGTCGTTGGGGAGCATCAGCGTCGCGGGCCGGTCGCCGCCGATGGTGCGGACGGGGTCGTTGACGGGGCTGCTGGTCTCGCCCTCGTCATTGCACGCGGTCAACGTCGCGAGCGCCAGTGCCGCGGGTGCGATTGTGTTCCACCATCTCTTCACGATTCTTCCTCCTGCATGCCGTATTCCCGTTGTGCCGCTTCCGCGGTAACATACCCGTCCAGCACATCCTCGCGCACCTTTTCCGGAGCACGGCGGCGCGGATCCCCCAGCCCCCCGCCCCCCGGCATCGCGAGCACGATCCGGTGTCCTGGCGGCACCACCTCGCGGCCCTTCACGCGCAGCTCCCCCGCGCCCGGGATGTGCACCCGCCCGGGAGAACCCGCCCAACCCCCATCCCTGCCCCGCGCTGCGTTGCGGACGCGCTCGAACATCTTGGACACCGCGAAGGCCGCCCCCTGCGCGTGCGAGATCTCCATCAGCTGGCCCAGACCGCCCCGGTGCTCCCCCGCCCCACCCGAGTCCGGGATGTACTCCTTCCGCCAGAAGATAAGCGGGGCGACCGTTTCGGTGATCTCGATCGGCGTCGACCGCACGCCCGACGGGAAGGAGGTCGCGGAGAGTCCGTCCTTGCCCGGACGCGCGCCGGTACCGCCCGTATGGAACGGGTTGACGACGAACGGCTCCGCGTCGCCGTAGCCGTACGAGCCGGCCAGCCCCGGCCCGCCCATGATGACCGGGTTCCAGAGGCACGAGGCACCCTCTGCGGGGACGGAGCCGGGGAGCATCGCCTGGCCGAGCGCGCCGAGGACGACATCCGGCAGCATCTGGCCGATCGAGTGGCGGGCCGAGACGGCGGCCGGCGGGGGCGCGTTGAGGAGGCAGCCGGGGGGCGCGGTCACGGTAATCGCGCTCAGGGAGCCCGCGTTGTTGGGGACTTCCGAGCCGACCACGCAACGGACGCCGAACGACGCGTAGGCGCGGGTGTATGTCTCCGGCACGTTGATCCCGTACGGCGACATCGGCGAGGAGCCGTCCCAGCCGAGGCGGAAGACGTCGGGGGGGACCCTGAGGGGGCGGACGCAATCCGCGACG
>JAPOOQ010000280.1 GCA_026713345.1 Gemmatimonadota bacterium
GGATCAATCTGGACCGGGTCATGAAGGGCAGGGAGCCCGTGGTGCCCCCGAGCGTCACCATGCTGGGCGGGCTGTACCGGTACCTCCGGGAAGCGGACCCCGACGCCTTTCAACCCATGAACTCGAACTGGGGACTGGTGGACCCGCTGCCCGGCGCGCCGAGGAAGAAGGCGCTGCGCCGCGAAGCGCTGGCCGACCGCGCCGACCTTCGCTTCCGCGACTGGATCGCCGAACACGAACTCCTCCCCGTCCCGGTGGAGGCTCGGCCATGACCCCCCAGGTCGAGCACTTCCTCGCCCACCTCAAGACCGGCCGCAACCTGTCCGCGCATACCATCGCGGCCTACCGGCGCGACCTGCGCGACCTCGAAGACTTCCTCGGCGGCTACCTCGCCCGCGCCGACTACCGCTGGCGCGACATCACCCGGGGAGATCTCCGCGCATTCCTCGGAGAGGCCACCCGGCGCGGTCTGGCGCCGCGCACCGTCGCGCGCAAACTGTCGGCGGTCCGCGCGCTCTTCCGCCACCTGCACCGCGAAGGCGAGATCCCGGCCAACCCGGCGCGCCTCGTGCGCGGGCCGAAGCTCGACCGCACCCTCCCGGCGCACGTGCGCAAGGAAGAGATGCAGGGCCTGTTGCGCTGGGTGGAGGACGCCGCCGCCGAACGGGACGACCTCACCGGGACCCGGTTGCTCGCCGTGCTGGAACTCCTCTACGGGAGCGGCCTGCGCCTCTCCGAACTGACCT
Organism: Gemmatimonadota bacterium; assembly: GCA_026713345.1. Lineage (GTDB taxonomy): Bacteria > Gemmatimonadota > Gemmatimonadetes > Longimicrobiales > Gaopeijiaceae > Bin94. The sequence continues at coordinate 747 of JAPOOQ010000280.1, forward strand.
CCCTCGACACCCGCACGCTGGACCTGGAACGGGGTCAGGTTCGCGTGTTCGGCAAGGGCCGCAAGGAGCGCATCGTTCCGGTGACCTCGGCGGCCGCCGGCGCCGTCCGGCGCTACCTGCCCCACCGCGCCGAGGTCGTGCGGCCCGGCTGCGACGCGCTCTTCGTCGGACGGCACGGCCGGCGCCTTTCGGGCCGCTACATCCAGCGCACGGTCCGCGGCGTGCTGGGGGAGTGCGCGTCGGCCACCGGGCTGTCCGTCCACTCGCTGCGCCACCCCTTCGCGACCCCCCTCCTCGACGCGGGCGCCGATCTGATGGCGGTCAAGGAGCTGCTGGGCCACGCCTCGCTGGGGACCACGCAGATCTACGCGCACACCTCCCGCGAGCGCCTCCGCCGCGTGTACAAGGGCGCCCACCCGCGGGCTTAGCCCAAGGCCGCGCAGCATGCGCCGCCCCCTACCCGCCATCCCCCGTCGTACCTACCTTTGTTTACTGCAAGCCTTGCCGGCCCCAGCAGCCCCGAGAATGGCCCAACCGAACTCTTCCTTCGAGCGCACCTCCCCCGCTTCATCCCTTGAACCGGGCAGTCGCGTGCGCGCCACCACCGTGATCGCGGTCGCCCGCGACGGTCGCGTGGCGATGGCGGGCGACGGCCAGGTGACCATGGGCGAGACCGTGGTGAAGGGGGCCGCGCGCAAGGTCCGGCTGCTTCGCGACGGCAACATCCTGGCCGGCTTCGCGGGAGCGGTGGCCGACGCCTTCACCCTCTTCTCCAAGCTGGAGGGGAAGCTGGAGCGCTGGCCCTCGAACCTTCCCCGCGCATGCGTGGAGCTGGCCAAGGAGTGGCGCACGGACCGCTACCTCCGCCGCCTCGAGGCCCTTCTCGTGGTGGCGGACCGCAATCACCTCTTCCTGGTTGGCGGCGACGGCAACGTGATCGAACCCGACAGGCCCATCGTGGCGATCGGGTCGGGAGGGGCCTACGCCCTCGCGGCGGCCAACGCGCTGTACGAGCACACCGAGATGGACGCGCCCGGGGGTGCGCTGCGCGCGCTGGAGATCGCCGCCGACATCTGCGTCTTCACGAACCGGGAAATCACCGTGCTGGAGCTGGAGCCCGCATGACGACACCACCTGCCCCCGCCTCCGCGCCCCCCGCCGCCCCCGCGCAGTCCCCGTCCGGCGCCGAGGCGCCCCACTGGCTCGACCAGCTCACCCCGCGCGAGGTCGTCGCGGAGCTGGACAAGTACATCATCGGCCAGTCCGACGCGAAGAAGGCGGTGGCGATCGCGCTCCGCAACCGCTGGCGCCGCCAGCAGGTGGACGACGAGCTGCGCGACGAGATCCTGCCCAACAACCTGATCATGATCGGGCCCACCGGGGTGGGGAAGACCGAGATCGCGCGCCGCCTGGCCCGGCTCGCCGGCTCGCCCTTCGTGAAGGTCGAGGCCTCCAAGTTTACCGAGGTGGGGTACGTGGGCCGCGACGTCGAGTCGATGGTGCGCGACCTGGTCGACACCGCGGTCGCCATGGTGAGGACCGCCCGCGAGGACGAGGTCGAGGAGGAGGCCGCGAACCGCGCCGAAGAGCGCATCCTGGACCTTCTCCTCCCGGATTCGAAGCCGCCCCCGGCGCGCGCGCAGCCCTCGGCGCCCTCCACCGAAACGGGTGCGGCGCGCGACGAAAACGGCGACACCGCCACCGAGCCCCAGGTCTTCGTCGCGGGTCCGCCGGGCGGCGCGCCCCAGGCCGAACGCCTCGACCCCAACGGCGACGCCGCCCTCGCCCAGCGCCGGGCCCGCACGCGCGAGAAGCTGCGCAAGCTCCTTGCGGGCGGGCACCTGGAGGAGCGTACCGTCGATCTGGAAGTGCAGCAGGGCCCCTCCGTCAGCGGGATGATGTTCCCGGTCGGCGGGATGGAGGGGATGGACATGAACTTCACCGAGATGCTCCAGGACATGCTGCCCAAGCGCTCCAGGCGCCGCACGGTCACCGTCGCCGAGGCGCGCCGCTTCCTGGTGCAGGAGGAGTTGGACCGCCTGGTGGACATGGACGAGGTGGTCAACGAGGCGCTGGACCGCGCGGAGGAGACCGGGGTCATCTTCCTCGACGAGCTCGACAAGGTGGCGGGCCGGCGGGGCGGGGCGGGACCGGACGTGAGCCGCGAGGGGGGGCAGCGCGACCTGCTCCCGATCGTGGAAGGGAGCAACGTCCAGACCAAGTACGGATTCGTTCGCACCGACCACATCCTGTTCATCGCGGCGGGGGCCTTCCACGTCGCCAAGCCGGCCGACCTCATCCCGGAGCTGCAGGGCCGCTTTCCCATCCGCGTCGAGCTCGCCAGCCTGAACGCGCCGGAGTTCGTCCGGATCCTGCGCGAACCCCGCAACGCGCTGGTGCTGCAGTATCGCGCGCTGGTCGAGACGGAGGGCGCCCAGCTCGAGTTCACCGACGGCGGGATCGAGGAAATCGCCCGGATCGCGGCCGACCTGAACAACCGGATGGAAAACATCGGGGCGCGCAGGCTCAGGACCGTGCTGACGACACTCCTGGAGGAGCTGCTCTTCGGTCTCCCGGACGAGGGGTCCGGCGAGAAGGTGGTGGTGACGGCCGAATTCGTGCGGGAGCGACTCGACAAGATCGCTTCGGACGACGACCTCAGCCGCTACATCCTCTGACCCGGGGCGCGTCATGGCATCCCGGGGGACGAAGGACTTCATCGATCTCGCCGCGCACGACGGCGGGCACCTGCGCCACCTCCTGGCGCTGACCGGACGCCTCAAGTCGGGCGAGTTGGGCGGGCGCCCGCTGGAAGGGCGCTGCCTGGCCATGATCTTCCGCAAGAGTTCGACCCGCACCCGGGTGAGCACCGAGGTGGGGATGGCGCAGCTGGGCGGGCACGCCCTCATGATCTCCGACCGCGACTCCCAGATGGGACGCGGCGAAAGCGTCCGCGACACCGCACGCGTCCTCAGCCGGTACGTCGACGCGATCCTGATCCGCACCTTCGGCCACGACGAGGTGGTCGAGCTCGCGCGCGAGGCCTCGGTCCCCGTCATCAACGGCCTCACCGACCTGCTGCACCCGTGCCAGGTCATGGCCGACCTCTTCACGGCCGTCGAGGAGTTCGGGGACGATGTCCGCGGGCTGCGGGTGGCCTGGATCGGCGACGGCAACAACATGGCCCATTCCTGGCTGAACGCCGCGAGCCGGCTGGGTTTCACGCTCCGGCTGGCCTGCCCGCCGGGGTACGGCCCCGACGCGGAGATCCTGGCCCGGGCGCGCTCCGCGGGTGACGTGGAGATGGTGGACTCTCCGGCTGACGCGGCCGCGGGGGCACGGGTCGTCACGACCGATGTCTGGGCCTCGATGGGACAGGAGGACGAACAGGCGGCCCGGGAGAAGGCCTTCGCGGGCTATTGCGTGGACGAAGCCGTGATGGAGCGGGCCCACCCCGCGGGCATCTTCCTCCACTGCCTGCCTGCGCACCGGGGCGAAGAAGTCACCGCGGCCGTGATCGACGGGGGGCGCTCGCGCGTATACCGGGAAGCCGAGAACCGCCTGCACGTGATCAAGGCCATTCTGCTGGACCTCATCGGCTGATTTCGGAACGGAAAAAGTTCATATGAACAGTAATTGTCGTGCATATGAACCAAAACGGGAGCCGGAAGGCTCCGGGAACCGACATGGACAGTGAAATGATCAGGACGCCGCTGCACGACATTCACGCCGCGCTCGGCGCCAGGATGGTGCCCTTCGCCGGCTACGCGATGCCGATCCAGTACCCGGCCGGGATCCGCGCGGAGCATGCGGCGGTACGCACCTCGGCCGGGATCTTCGACGTCTCCCACATGGGGGAGTTCACGGTGCGGGGGCCCCAGGCGGCGGAGTTCGTGCAGTATCTGACCGTGAACGACGTCTCGCGCGTGGCCGTCGGGCAGGCGCAGTACTCGGCGCTATGCAACGAGGAGGGCCGGCCCCTGGACGACCTGCTCGTCTACCGTTTCGAGGACCGTTTCGTGCTGGTGGTGAACGCCGGCAACCGGGCGAAGGACTGGCGGTGGGTGAGCGAACACGCCGCGCCCTTCGACGTGGAACTGTCGGACGATTCCGACAGCGTCGCGCTGATCGCCCTGCAGGGGCCCGCCAGCGAGAAGATTCTGGCCCCGGTCACCGATGTCGACCTCGGTGCCGTGGGGTACTACCGCTTCGCCGAGGGAGCCGTCGGGGGTGCACGCGGGGTGATCAGCAGGACCGGCTACACCGGCGAGGACGGCTTCGAGCTCTATGTCCCCGCGACGGAAGCGGAGGCCGTGTGGAATGCAGTGTCCGGGGCCGGGGAGGCGTTCGGGCTCCAGCCGGCCGGGCTGGGCGCACGCGATTCGCTCCGGCTGGAGATGGGCTACGCGCTCTACGGGAACGATATCGACGAGGAGCACACGGCGCTGGAGTCCGGCCTGGGTTGGATCGTCAAGCTGGAGGCCGGCGAATTCATCGGCCGTGATGCCCTCGCGGCGGAGAAGGCACGGGGCGTCCGCCGCCGCCTCACCGGGATCCGCCTGACCGCGCGCGGCTTCCCCCGGCCCGGCTATCCCATCGTGCACGCCGGCGAGGATGTCGGCACGGTGACCTCCGGCGTGGCGAGCCCCTCGCTCGGCGAAGGCATCGCGCTGGGCTACCTCCCCGCAGAGGCCGCCCGCCCCGGCACCGAGGTGGGGATCCGGATTCGGAACCGCGTCATCCCGGCGGTCACGCAGCGGCCTCCGTTCTACACCGGCGGCTCGATCCGGAGGTAGGTGGCCCGTGAACGGACTTCCCGCGGCCTCCCGCCGGGCGGCGTAGCACCGTGGCCAGGACACCCGCCACCGACGAGACCGTACTGGTCACGACGCACGACCTCCCCGTGGCCGGAGAGCTGAGGGAGGGCTTCCGGCACGCCGGCTACCGGGTCGAGCTCTTCACCTCCGGCGAGGACCCCGTGGAGAGCGAAGACCCGGTGCTGCTCGTCCTGACCGGGGGCGCCGGCACCGAGGCAGGGATGCGCCAGGCCGGCCGGGCGGCGGGAATCGGGGTGCCGGTATTCGCGGTGGTCGGGCCGGACGAGCAGGGATCCGCGCCGCCGTCGGTGACCACGGCGTTCCCGGCGCCCGCCGACCCGGACGAGATCGTGCTGATGGGGACGCGCCTGATCGAGCGCGGGCGGCTCCGCCGGGCGACGGGGATCGTCGGCGAGACCGACGCGATGGTCGAGGTGCTGGAGCGCATCGTCCAGATCGCCCCGGTCGACGCCACCGTGCTGATCACGGGGGAATCCGGGACCGGAAAGGAGCTTGTTGCCCGCGGACTGCACGCACTGTCGCGCCGACGGCACCGCGCTTTCATCCCGGTCAACGTGGCCGCGCTCTCCGAGACGCTCCTGGAGAGCGAACTCTTCGGCCACGAGAAGGGGTCGTTCACCGGGGCGATCGACACGCGCAAGGGGCTCTTCGAACTCGCCAACGGGGGCACCATCTTCCTGGACGAGATCGGAGAGATGCCCCCCCAGACGCAGACCAAACTCCTCCGGATCCTCGAACAGCAGGAATTTCACCGCGTGGGCGGACAGAAGCTCATCCAGGTGAATGTGCGCATCCTCGCCGCCACCAATCAGCGCCTCGACCAGTTGGTTCTCACCGGGGACTTCCGCAAGGACCTCTTCTACCGCCTCAACATCCTGACCATCGCGCTGCCGCCGCTGCGCGATCGGCGCGACGACATCCCCCGCCTGGTCGACGCTTTCGTGCGCGAAGCCGCCGAACGGCACGACAGGGGTCCCTTCCGCGGCATCTCCCCCGAGGCCATGGAGATTCTGCTGCGCCACCGGTGGCCGGGCAACGTGCGCGAACTGCGCAACCTGATCGAGAGCATGGTGGTGCTTGCTCCGGGCCGCGAGATCCAGGCCGGGGACATTCCCGAGGACGTGCGTTCCGGCGAGCGGTCGCGTGCCCTGGTGCCGGCAGGAACCGCCCCTGGGCGGGGTGGGGGGGACAGCGTGCAGGCGCTCAGGCCGCAGCTCGAGTTCATCTTCCGCACCATGATGGAAATGAAGGTGGACATCGAGGACCTGAGGAGGGAGTTCGAGGCGTTCCAGTCCGAGGAACAGGTGAGCGGGATGGTGGTCGTGCCCGGCGCAGGCGCCGAAATCGTGCAGCGCCCCCTTCCCGGGGACTGGCTCGATCCGGCCGGCGGCGCCGAAGAGCCCGCCCCGCCCCCCGAGCCCGGCGACCATTCCGCTGCTGCCACCGACCCCGCCCCGGACGACCCCGACGACCCCGGCGACGACCCCGGCGCTGCCTCCGACCCCGACGACCCCGGCACTCCCGACGACCCC
>JAPOOQ010000281.1 GCA_026713345.1 Gemmatimonadota bacterium
GGAGTATCCCTATCAGCGCCAGATGCTCGAGCGTTACAAGGACCGGAATGTCGTCCTCCTCGGAGTGAACAGCGACACGGAACTCGAAACGATCCAGAAGGCCAAGGAGCGCGATGGGCTGCACTTCCGAACCTGGTGGGACGAGTCGCCCTGGGGCCCCATCAACCAGGCGTGGGTTCGGTCGTGGCCGACGGTGTTCATCCTGGACGAGGACGGCGTCATTCGCCACGTTGACAAGCGGAAGGAAGAGATCATCAAGGCGGTGGACGAATTGCTCGCGGAGGGATCCCGTCACATCGGGGAACGCTGACGGACAACGGCGCCTCCTCCCTTCCCGTCCCGGGCCCGGAAGCGGTCGCTGAAAGCACTACCGACGAGGAGATAATCATTCCATGCGCAAGCCAGTACTGGTTTCCGTTACCGCAGCCTTCTCATTCGCCCTGGGGATTGCAGTCACCTTCCAGCTGACCCGCCCCGGCACCGACACGCCCCCCGAAGGCGGACCCGGGGTCGACCTCGCAATGGCGTTGCAACGGGCCTGGTTCCCCCCCATCCAGGACTACCGCACGGACGGGGCGCCGCTTGCCGATGAGCACTTTGACGCGCTGATGGCCGCGCTGGACCGGGCGATGACCGCCGATGAAACGCTGGCCGACTTTGAGCGCGAGACGGATATCCACATGTGGAATTTCGTCCGGCGCATCGCTTCCCCGGTTCTGTCGGACGACCAGACGCGAACCGCCCTGGACTACCTGCGAATGCTGCGGCAGAAACATCCGCGACACGATGAACTGCTCTCGAAGTACGAACAGCTGGCGGAAGGCTATGCGGCATCCTACCCGTCGCCTTCCCTGTCGGGACCCGCCTTCGTGGTCGCAGGCACGCCGCTCGGCCAAGCGAACGGGTCCAGGGACGGGGAGCCCTTCACCGACGCCGAGGTGGACGGGCTGCGGGCAACGCTGGACGCCATGCTGACGATCCCGGAGACGGTCAACGACTTCAGCGTGGAGGCGCCGCTGTACTTCTCGATCTTCGGGAACCGGATACAGCGGGGGCGCCTGAGCGATGATCAGACCCGGCGGATCGTCGCATCGATCGACGCGGCGGGAGAAAGGCATCCCGACGCCGCGGATCTGATCGCGAAACAACGCCGCAAGATCGAATATCTGACTCCGGGGCGCGTCGCCCCGAACATAGCCGGAAGGGACACCGAAGGCGTCGAGTTCGAGCTGGAGGACTATCGGGGGAACATCGTCGTGCTGATCTTTTCGGGGCAGTGGTGTGGACCCTGCCGGGCACAGTACCCTTATCATCGTGCAATGCTCGAGCTGTACGCGGGCCGGCCGGTCGTGTTGCTGGGGATAAACAGCGACGCCGAACTCCAGACGATCCGCGACGCCAAGGTCGACGAGGGACTCTCCTACCGTACCTGGTGGGACGGACACGCCGACGAACCGACCGAGGGACCCATCGCCACGGCCTGGAGCATCTTCGGCTGGCCCAACACCTATGTGATCGACGAGGACGGCGTGATCCGCTACGTCAGCAAGATGAGCGGGGAACTGATCGTCGCCGTGGACCACCTGCTCAACGAGAAGATGATGCGCGACTTTGAGGAGCAGAGGGCGTTGGCGGTGGGGACTGGCGCGGGCGGTTAGCAACGCCCGGACCCGCGGACCGCCTTTCGCTGGCGGATCCCCCGCCACAACACCACCTTGAATGGACCGGCGGCGCAACGAGAGAACGGAACACCCGCACCCAGCGAGGGTCCGGAGGCGCCATAGCACCAGGGAGTTCACATCCATGCGCAAGCCACTGCCGATTGCCGGCGCAATCATCGTTTCCTTCGCCCTCGGGCTCGTCATCTCGCTGAGCGGATCAGGGGCGGGCGACTCGAGCCCCGGCTCCCCCATCGACCTCCCCGCCGCGGCGACGCAGACCTGGTTCCCGCCCCTCGGCGACTACGACACCAGCGGCGAGCCCCTCGACGACGAGCGCTTCGACGCGCTGATGGCCGCGCTCGGCGAGGCGATGACGGCGGACGAGACCCTCGCCGACATCGAGCGCGAAGCCGGCGTCCACCTGTGGAACTTTTTCCGCCGGCTCGCGGTCCCCGCGACCACCGAAGAACAGACGGATCGGGTCTACGCCTACCTTGTCGGACTCGGCGAGCGCCATCCGGACCACGCCGAGGCGATCACGGACAACGTGGCGAGTTACATCGACAGGTACGCGGTGCCCTCGACAAACCCGCCTCCGATGTCATCCGTGCTCGTGAACTACACCTACCGGGATTGGTTCAACCCCGGCGGCAAGCCGTTCTCCGACGCGCAGGTGGATGGACTTCTGGGCGCCCTCGCAGCTGCGGTCGAGATCCCGGAAGCGGCAAGCGACTTCGCACGCGAATCCCGTACTCACTTCTCCCTCTTCGCCAATCGTTTGCAGGGCGGCCTGGTCAGTGATGAGCAGCACGCGCGGATCGTCGACTACTTCGAGGAGCTGAAGACGCGCCACCCCGACGCCGCCGATGCGATCGGAGAGGCGCTGCTCAGGGTGGAGAGCTTCACCCCCGGGCGCGTGGCCCCCAACATCGTCGGGAAGGACACCGAGGGGGTCGAGTTCGCGCTGGAGGATTACCGGGGCAACATCGTCGTCCTGATCTTCTCCGGCGAGTGGTGCGGGCCGTGCATCGGCGAGTATCCGTACCATCACTTCATTCTGGAGCAGTACAAGGACGACCCGCTCGTGCTCCTTGGTGTCAACAGCGATGGCAACGTGGAGACGATCCGCGAAGCGAAGGCCAGCGGGAAGGCGCCGGCGTACCGCACCTGGTGGGACGGCCACGCGGAAGTGGCGACCAGCGGACCGATCGCCACTACCTGGGGTGTGACGGGCTGGCCCGCGATCTACGTGATCGATGAAGAGGGGGTAATCCGCCACGTGAGGAACACGCGCGGCGGCCAACTGATCGCGACGGTGGAGGAGATGCTCAGGGAGCTGCGCTGACCCCCTACTTCAGCTCCACCAGCTGCTCCGGGTCCACGCGCACCACGATGTAGGTGATCGTCTCGGTGA
>JAPOOQ010000282.1 GCA_026713345.1 Gemmatimonadota bacterium
CATGGCGATGGTCATCGGTCCGACCCCTCCCGGCACCGGGGTGATCGCGCCCGCCACCTCGCGCACGCCCTCGAAGTCGACGTCCCCCACCACCCTGTATCCGCGCGGGTGATCGGGGTCGTCGACGCGGTTTGTGCCCACGTCGATGATGGTGGCGCCCGGCTTGACCATGTCCCGGGTGACGGTGTTGGGCCACCCCACCGCGACCACCAGGATGTCGGCGGTGCGGGTGATCCCCCCCAGGTCGCCGGTCCGGCTGTGAGCCACGGTGACCGTGGCGTTTCCGCCGGCAGCCTTGCGCAGGAGCAGGAGCGCCATCGGCTTTCCCACGATGTTCGAGCGTCCCACCACAACAACGTGCTTGCCCGACGGGTCCGCGCCGCTCCGCAGCAGCATCTCGATCACGCCGCGCGGCGTGCAGGGCGCCAGCACGTCCGGGTCGCCGGTGGCCAGGCGGCCCACGTTGACGGGGTGGAAGCCGTCCACGTCCTTGTCGGGATCGATGGCCAGCAGCACCTTCGAGTCGTCGATGTGGCCCGGCAGTGGAAGCTGTACCAGGATCCCGTGAATGGCCGGATCGGCGTTGAGTTCGTCGATCAGCGCGAGGAGTTCGGCTTGCCCGGTGGTGGGGGGGGGGTTCTCCGCCCGCGAGTGGATCCCGGCTTCGGCAGCGGCCCGCTGCTTCATTCCCACGTAGAGCCTGCTGGCCGGGTCTTCTCCCACCAGCACGGTCGCGAGCCCGGGCACCAGCCCCTCCTTCGCCAGGGTTGCGACCTGCGCGTTCAGTTCATCCCGGATGGTCCGGGCGATGTCCTTTCCTGAGATGATTGCTGCCGGCATGGAGTCTCCTGTGCCGTGTAGGTGAGCCCGGGTCAGCGCGCGAAGTCGACGGCCCGCGTTTCCCGTATGACGACGACCTTGATCTGGCCGGGGGATTGCAATTCGCTCTCGATCTTCCGGGCGACGGCTTCCGAGATCCGGGCCATGTCCTCGTCGGAGACCCGCTCGGGCTCGACCATCACCCGGAGCTCCCGCCCGGCCTGGATGGCGAAACAGCGCACCACCCCCGGATGCTCGGTGGCGATCTCCTCCAGCTTCTCGAGCCGCTTCACGTACCCCTCGAACATCTCCCTGCGCGCGCCCGGACGGGAACCGCTGATCGCGTCGGCGGCGGTGACGAGCCACGCCTCCGGATAGCGGTGCGGCTCCTCGTCGTGGTGGGCCCGGATGGCATTGAGCACTACGTCGTGTTCCTTGTAGCGCTTGCACAGCCGGTGGCCGAGCTCGACATGCGTCAGCTCCTGCTCGTGGGTCAGCCCCTTGCCCACGTCGTGCAGCAGTCCGGCCCGCCGCGCCATCTTGACGTCCAGTCCCATCTCGGCGGCCATGTTTCCCGCCAGCACCGCCACCTCGCGGGCGTGCCCCAGCTGGTTCTGTCCGAAGGAGGTGCGGTACTTGAGCGCACCCAGCACCTTCACGATCTCGGGGTGCACGTTGTGGATGCCGAGGGCGTAGAGCGCCTCTTCCGCGGCTTCGCGCATCTCCTTCTCGACGTCCTTCCCGCTCGCCGCGACCACCTCTTCGATCCGCCCGGGATGGATGCGGCCGTCTTCGATCAGCCGGGCGAGGGCGAGCCGGGCGACCTCGCGGCGGACCGGATTGTAGCCGGAAAGCACCACCGCCTCCGGTGTATCGTCGATGATCACATCGATCCCGGTCGCCTGCTCGAAGGCACGGATGTTCCGGCCCTCGCGGCCGATGATCCTGCCCTTCATTTCGTCGGACGGGAGCTGGACCACGGACACGGTGAGCTGCGCGGTTTCGTCGGCGGCCATTCGCTGGATCGCCATCGCGAGGACCCGCTTCGCCTCGCGCTCGGCGGTGCGCTGCGCCTCCTCCTTGATCTCGCGCAGGCTGTTGGCGGCCTCCGCGCGCGCCTCGTCCTCAAGGCCCTCGACCAGTTCCGCCTTCGCCTCCTCGGAGGTGATTCCCGCCATCGACTCCAGGCGCTCACGAACCTGCTCCTGAAGCCGCTCGGATTCCTCCCTGTGACGGGCGACGGCCTCTTCGGCGGCGCGCAACTCCCCCGCGCGCTGCTCGATGGCCTCGTGGCGACGATCCAGCTGGTCCGCCTTGCGATCGGTGCTCTCGGAACGCTGCGCGAGCCGTCGCTCGCCGCGCTGGACCTCTTCCCTGCGCCGCCCTTCTTCCTTCTCCCAGGTCTCCCTTAGCCGGAAGACCTTCTCCTTGGCCTGGAGCTCGGTGGCGCGGCGAAGGTTTTCAGCTTCCCCCTCTGCCCTGTTGCGGATGCGTGACGCTTCGTCCCGTGCTCCTTCGATCTCCCTCCGTTGCCGCGCCCGCTCCCGGCCCCTGCCCAGGAGGTACGCCGCGACCCCCACGGCCACGCTCACCGCCAGGGCAATACCCAGCGGATCCATGTATTCTCTCCAAGACCGGACGCTTCACCCGGTCGTACGATTCTACGCGTGAACCCCAGCCAGAGATACCGGCCAAGTGTTCCTTATTGTGAAATTACAATAGGTTGCGGCCCCGCGGGAACGCAAGCAGGCGGGAGCGGGCCACTGCCCTCAGCGCACCACCGGTCCCCCGGTCCTGTCGTCGGGAACAAAGCGTGCGCGCGCCGGCATCTCGATCGCCGCGAGGGAGGAGGCGTCGAGAACGGCGTCGGCCTCGACCAGGCCGTTGAGGTGGAGAACGTAGGCGACGACCGCGTAGACGTCGTCGTCGGAGAGCGTGCCCGGGGTCGTCTGGGGCATCGCGCGGCGCGTGTAGTCGAAGAGCGTGGTGGCGTAGGGCCAGTACATGCCGAAGGCCCGGCCGGGAGGCCATTGTTCCCACTTGCCCGCGCTCACCAGGCGGTCGTTGGGTCCCTCGGTGCCGGTGAGACCGTGGCACTGGAGGCAGGAGACCTCGTAGACCCGCCGCCCATCCGCGACCGAGCCGCTTCCGGGCGGCAGCCCTTCGCCGTCGGGCTTGATGTCGATGTCCCAGCGCGCCACCCGCTCCGGGGACGCGTCGGTGCCGAAGCCGAAGCGTTCCGGGGCGTGGCCGGGCAGCCCGGGAGCGTCGGCCGCCCTCCCCGATGTCTGCGCGGGCCCCTCGGAGTCGGGCGGCGGCGGCTCGGACGCGCACGCGCCGGCGGCCAGCGCGAAGAGGCACGGCAGCAGCAGCCTCACAGCAGGTCTCCCAGGCCGAAGGTCACCGTGCCGTCGGCTGCGACCTTCCACGCGCGCTGGTGGTTGTGATGGTAGGACGTGCCCTCGCCGCGGGCGTCCCAGAGTTGCTGCACCGTCGGCTGCACGTATCCCGTCTCGTCGGTCGCGCGGCTCAGGATGACCGTCTCGCGACCGTCCCAGTTCCAGAGGTGGCGGAAGCGCACGGTGGACTTCGGGAGCACCGGCTGCTGGAGCGCCGCCGCCGTCCAGGAACGCCCGCCGTCGGTGCTGACCTCGACCTGCGTGATGCGCCCCCTTCCCGTCCACGCCAAGCCCTCGATCTCCCACCAGCCCCGTTCCGGGAGAACGTACGGGTAGGAGGGGAAGGTGATGACCGACTTGGCGTCCATGACGAAGCTGAACTGGCGCGCGGTGCCGTCCTTGAGGGGGTCGGTGTAGCGCGAGGTCTCGTCGCGGGTCATGGTGGGTCGGTCGCTGACTTCGATGCGGCGCAGCCACTTCACCATCGCGTTGCCCTCCCAGCCGGGCAGGAGCAGCCGTACCGGGTAGCCCTGTTCGGGGCGGATCGCCTCGCCGTTCTGGCCGTAGGCGAGCATCGCGTCGTCCATCGCCTTGTCGAGGGGGACGCTGCGGGCCATCACGGCCGCGTCCCGGCCCTCGGCGAGGATCCAGCTTGCGCCCGGCCTCACCCCGACCTCGCGCAGGATGGTGGAGAGCATGACGCCGGTCCACTCGCTGGTGCTGAGCAGCCCGTCGAGCTGCTGGGCGGTGATCGAGGTGGGCATGCGGGACCGGCTGTAGGCGCCGCCGCCGTTCCCGGAGCACTCGATGAAACAGATCCGCGACGCCTGCGGGTACCGCCTGAGGTCGGCCATGCGAAAGACCATCGGGCGGTCCACCATGCCGTGCACGAGCAGTTCGTGGTCTTCCGCCAGGATCTCCGGAACGCCGGCGTGATGCCGTTCGAAGTGAAGGTCCGAGGGCGTGATCGTCCCCTGCAGTTCATGGAGCGGGGTCCGCGAAGAGCTGGAAAGCGCCAGAGTGCGCAAGAGGCGGCGCGGCTGTTCGCCGGTGGCGCGCCGGCCGAGCTCGGAGACGAAGCGGCCCGGCACCCTGGTGGGATCGGGGAGCTGCGGCGGCGCTTCCTGGAACGGGGCGGCCTTCAGCGCGTCCAGGCGGGTCAGCGCGAGGCCGCTGGCGGCGGTTCCGGTCGCCGCCGCGAGCCAGGCCCGTCGCGACAATCCGGGTCGGTCCCGGTTCGGCATTGTGTTCGATCCTTCCCTTTCCGGCGTCAGTCCTCGATGGCGGCCTCGATGCGTTCGACCATTGCGCGCGACCGGGAACGAACGCCGGCCTCCTGCTTGAAGAGTTCATCGGCGAGGGAGAGAGCGGCCATGATGGCTGCCTTCTTGGCGAAGGGAGCCGGGTCGCCGCCGATCTCCTGCATGCGCTCGTTCACCAGAGCCGCGCAGCGCCGCGCGTACGCCTCGTCGGCGTCGGTGCGCAGGGTGTACTGCTCACCCGCGAGCTCCAGGGTGATCGTCGTATGGCCCGTGGGTCCGTCCTCGCTCATCGCCTCTCCTCCAGAAAGCGGATGCTGGCAAGAATCCCGTCCACCGCCTCGCGCCCCCGGCCGATGCGGTCGCGAAGATCTTCGTTCTCCGCTTCCAGCTGCGCAACCCGGTCCGCCAGCGCCGCCGGATCCTGCCGCCCGTCGACGAGCTGGCGCATGAGCCGGTCACTGCGCTCCGCACGCTGCTCGGCTTCCTTCGCCGCGTCGCGGGCGGCACGCAGCTTCACGAGCGCACGGTCCACGGCCTCCTCCAGCCGGTCCAGCTCCGCACCTCCAGCACCCGGGCGATCAGCTCCGTGGTTCGACACCGGTGTCCTCCTTCACCTTCCTCAGCACGCGGCGGCAGGCCTTGTCGACCTCCCGGTCTGTCAGGGTTCGCCCGCGCGCCCGGAAACGCAAGCGCACGGCCAGGGAGCGGGCGCCGGGAGGAAGATCCTCACCCACGTAGAGATCGAAGGCCCCCACCTCTTCGAGGAGATGTCCGCCCCCCGCCCGGGCAGACCTCAGCACATCCCCCGCGCGGGTCCCGGCCGGCAGAAGAAACGCCACGTCGCGCTCGGACGCGGGATGCCCCGGCAGCTCCCTGGCCGTCACCGCGGGCCTCGGCGCGGGAAGATCCGGGAGCACGACTTCCGCCCCCACCACCCCCCCCGCCCACGGCGGCACGTCCACCGCCGCGGCAACCACCTCACCCCCCCAC
>JAPOOQ010000283.1 GCA_026713345.1 Gemmatimonadota bacterium
CCCACCCGGATCCCGATCGCGTCGGCGTTGCGCCCCGGGCGGCTGGCGGTTGCGGACGCCGGGGCCGTGTAGGGCTGCTCGGCCAGCTGCAGCGTCACCTCGGTGCGGCTGGTCTTCAGGTCCCCGGGAGTTGTTATCCGGTAGACGGTCAGCGTGATCCGGTCTCCGGGCGCCTTGAGCGCGATCAGGTGCTGCAGATTGTTGCTGGTTTCGACCTTTTCGCCGTCGATTTCGGTAATGACATCTCCCATTCGGAGGCCCGCACGGCCAGCGGGATCCCCGGTAACCTGCTGCACCAGCGCCCCGGCCACCTCGGGCAGGCCGAGCGCCTCGGCGTCCTCCGAGCTCACCGACTGGACCTGCACGCCCAGAAGGGCACGCCTGACCCGGCCATAGGCGATCAGGTCGTTCATCACCTGGTGGGCCAGGTCGATCGGGATCGCGAACCCGTACCCCTGGTAGACGCCCGTGAGGGAGACGATCGCGGAATTGATCCCGATCACCTGCCCGCGCAGGTTCACCATCGGTCCGCCGGAGTTGCCGGAGTTGATCACGGCATCGGTCTGGATGTAGTTCTCGATCGCGTAGCCGGCCCGGTCCTGCAGGTCGGGGTTTCTGAACAGGGTCTGGTCGATCAGGTTGAGCGACCGGCCCACCGCCGACACGATCCCCGCGGTGACCGTATAGTCGAGCCGGTCGGGGGCGGAGCGGCTGAATCCGGGGTTGCCGATCGCCAGGACCCATTCACCGACCTCGACATCGGCGGAGGATCCGAGGGAAACGGCGGGAAAGCCGTCGCCTTCGATCCGGATCACCGCGATGTCCGTGGTCGGGTCGGTCCCCACCAACCGGGCTCCGAAGTCCCGCCCGTCCGGGAGGACGACCGTGATGCGTTCGGCGTTGTCGATGACGTGATGGTTGGTCATCACATGACCGTCGGCGGAGATGATGAAGCCGCTCCCGCTGCTCAGGGGTGGCGGTCCCTGCCCGGGCGGCCCGTCCCGCTCGCGGGCAAGGCGCCGGACGGTTTCTATCCGCACCACCGACGGCGTCACCGCCTCGGCGATGTTCACGAACGCTTCGCTGAGGTCCAGCGCCGGCTGCACGGCTTCCTCGGCGACCGCCGGCGCGGTCCGCACCACCGGGAGTTCCACGGCGGTCTCGACGAAGCCGAACTGGGACACCAGCGCCAGCCCGAACAGGAATGAAGCCGCCACCGACAGGGCGACCCTGGTCTTTGCTCTGAGTGGGTCGTACATCGCTGCCCTCCTACTTGCCCTCGTCCACAATTTCGTAGTCCGCCTCCACGACGTCCTCGTCGGCTTCCGCCGCCTCATCCTCCGCGGGCTCGCCAGCATCCTCCGCCGGCTGCTCGCTTTCCTCGGCCGCCGCCTCGGCCGCCTGCGCCTGGTACATCTCCTGCCCCGCCGCGCTGAAGGCCTGCATCAGCTCGTCGCGCGCCTCGTTGATCTCGGCGGTGTCGTCGCCCTTGAGCGCCTGCTTCCCGCGCTCGACGGCCGTGTCGAGACGCCCGCGCGTCTCCTCCGACACCTGGTCTCCCCATTCGCCCGTGTCCTTCTCGACCTGGTAGATCAGGGAATCCAGGTGGTTGCGGGCCTCGACCTCGTCGCGGCGCTGCTGGTCCTCCGCCTCGTTCTTCTCGGCGTCCTCCACCATCTTGTCGATCTCGGCGTCGCTCAGCCCGCTCGACGCGTCGATCCGCACCTTCTGCTCCTTCTCGGTCGCCCGGTCCTTCGCGGTTACGTGCAGTATGCCGTTGGCGTCGATGTCGAAGGTGACCTCCACCTGTGGGACGCCTCGCGGCGCCGGGGGGATGCCCGTCAGCTGGAATTTCCCGATGGTGCGGTTGTCCAGCGCCATCTTGCGCTCCCCCTGCAGCACGTGGATCTCGACCGTGGTCTGGTTGTCCTCGGCCGTGGAGAATACCTCCATTTTGCGGGTCGGGATCGTCGTGTTGCGCTCGATCAGGGAGGTCATCACGCCGCCCAGCGTCTCGATCCCCAGCGACAGCGGGGTCACGTCGAGGAGCAGCACGTCCTTGACCTCGCCGGCCAGCACGCCTGCCTGGATCGCGGCGCCCACCGCCACCACCTCGTCGGGGTTGACCCCGCGGTGGGGCTCCTGCTCGAAGAACTCCTGCACCACCTCCTGGATCTTCGGGATCCGGGTCGAGCCGCCGACGAGCACCACCTCGTCGATGTCGTCCGGCGTCATCCCCGCGTCTTCCAGCGCCTTGCGCATGGGCGGGATCGTCCGCTGGATGAGGTGGTCCACCAGCTGCTCGAACTTCGCCCGCGAAAGCGTGTAGTTGAGGTGCTTCGGCCCTTCCTGCGTGGCGGTGATGAAGGGCAGGTTGATATCCGTCGAGGGCGTCGAGGAAAGCTCCATCTTGGCCTTCTCGGCGGCCTCCTTCAGGCGCTGCAGCGCCATCGAGTCCTTCGACAGGTCGATCCCCTGGTCACGCTTGAACTCGGCCACCAGCCAGTCGATCAGCACCTGGTCGAAGTCGTCGCCGCCCAGGTGCGTGTCGCCGTTGGTCGCCTTCACCTCGAAGACTCCGTCGCCGATCTCCAGGATCGAGATGTCGTAGGTCCCGCCGCCGAGGTCGAAGACCGCGATCTTCTCGTCCGTCTTCTTGTCGAGCCCGTAGGCCAGCGCGGCCGCCGTCGGCTCGTTGATGATGCGCTTCACCTGAAGGCCCGCGATCTTGCCCGCGTCCTTGGTGGCCTGCCGCTGCGCGTCGTTGAAGTACGCCGGAACGGTGATCACCGCGTCGGTGATGGACTCGCCCAGGTAGTCTTCGGCGGTCTGCCGCATCTTCTGCAGGATCACGGCCGAGATCTCGGGCGGCGTGTAGCTCTTGCCGCCGTTGGGGAGGTTGGCGACGACCCGGTCCTTGCTGTCGCGCGCCACCTTGTAGGGAACCCGCTTGCGCTCGGTCTCCACCTCCGAGTAGCGCATTCCCATGAAGCGCTTGATGGAGAAGACGGTGTTCTCGGGGTTGGTGATGGCCTGGCGCCGCGCGACCTGTCCGACCAGCCGCTCGCCGTCCTTCGCGAAGGCAACGACGGAGGGCGTGGTGCGGCCCCCTTCGGAGTTGGGGATGACGGTGGGCTCGCCGCCCTCCATGACCGCGACCACCGAGTTGGTCGTGCCGAGGTCGATTCCTATGGTCTTGCCCATTTGATTTCCTTTCGGTGCCGGCGGTTCCGGCCGGGTTTTTTGGCTGGTTGCGGCCGCGGTGCGCCCGGGCCGATGCGTTTGCCGAAGATGTGTGTTGAAGGTAACCGTTCAATGAATGGCAAGGTGCGTGCCGGAGTTGGGGGGCGCGGCGGGGGCCGGGTCTGCCGTTTTGGCAGGTTTTTTGGCGCGCGGTGGGGTGCGGGTCTGCCATTTTGGCAGGTTTTGGGGGTGTGGGTGATGGGGTCTGCCATTTTGGCAGGACATCCGACCGTGAAAAGCGAAGCACGCCCAGCGCTTCGCGACCCCGGCTGGGCACCGCCGGTCTCACATGTCCGGCAGTCCCTCCACACGGTATTTCACGACGTACCGCACTCCGAACTCGTCAGTCCAGGAGCCGAGAATGCTCCCGTCCCGCACGATCATCGGCCGGAAATTCACCGGGATCTCGATCCGACCCAGAAAACGACCCTCGGGCGAGAGCAGGTCAAAAGGCCTCGGCTGATCCTCAGCCCGTATCTCACGGAGGTCTCGCCGGGATATGAGGAGGTGCCCGTCGGGGGCCACAAGGATGTGGCCGATCACCGGAACGCGCTCGTGGGCGTGGGCGATGGTCGCTGGCACGATCTCCTCAACGTATCTTTGCCGTTCGCAACGCCGCCGCCACATGGCATTGCGCTGGCAGTTCGCGACCATTTCACGCCGAAGCTCTTCGAGCATGGCGTCGGTGACCGGAACGGGCTCCACTTCCATCCTCAGGACGCGGCTCAGCACACCGTCCGCGCCGTAGACCGACACCTCGTGGTCCACGCCAAGCGGGAGGTAGACGTCACCCTTCCGGTCGACCCCGTGCTCGATAATCCGGTAAAAGGCGCGCCTGACACTCTGTCCCGATGCCAGTTGCACCCTATCGGGCCGCTGCAGGTAGGTGGCGACCGGCTCGCCCAGGGCGCCGGTGCCGGGATGCAGGTAGCGAACCTCGCGCGGCGGCGTTGGCAGCGGCCCTCCTGGCTCCAGTCGAACAGTCCTCGGAAGGACTTCAACCACCCAGCCCAGCTCCGTGGCATTGATCATGTACGCCGTATACCCGGACATCCGCCCGCCCGTCCACACGGAGCTGAGCAAGCGCCCGGCGAGATCGAAGAACTGCACGCGATCTCCATCCGTGACGGCTACGGTGTCCCGCGCCAGTGCCAGGCCCAGCGTCCCGTCGAAATCGCCGGGACCCTCGCCGGTTCCACCCCAGGAGCGGAGGAACTCTCCCGCGGGGGAGAAGACCTTTACCTGGTTGGCGTCCAGAACATAGATCTCGTCAGCGGGTCCAATCTCGATACCCTTTACCGAATAGAGCAGATCCGCTTCATCACCGCCCATCAAACGCCCGATCCGCAATTCCTCCACAAGCGACAGCCGCTGTTCGGAACCGACCGGTTCCGCAATCCAGTTCGGAGCGAACTCGTTCCCGGCGCTATCGGAGGTGCCGGCGCCGGTGCACGCGGCACCGAGCAGCACTGCGGCCAACGGACTCTTCTTCATTTGGCGATTGGACCTGATTCACCGTCTGGGGGGCGCCAAACACTGCAGGACAACAAGCTATGGCTCGGCACTCACCGGGGAAAGACCGGGGGGGC
>JAPOOQ010000284.1 GCA_026713345.1 Gemmatimonadota bacterium
TCCTCGAAGCACCGCTCTGCGTTGCTCCTCGGGCCAATAGCGGTGCTATTCGCCTTTCGTCGCGCCTTGCCAGCCCGGCAGAGCGCCTATGGTCCAAATCACGGCAGGAAATCGTCTAAAGTCAATCAGGACTGCACGATCTGCGTTTCCTGCCGTTGGAGTAGATCCTACTGGACCGCGCCGCGAAAGCGGGAAACACGGACTTGGATGGCGGGACCTCTGAGGGAGTGATGCCCACCCGTTATCCGGCACCGCTCGCGGCGTGCTACCCTTCGGTCGGCCCAAACTCAGTAGGTTCCAGATCGCGCTGGCGCGTTACGGTCGGGACACAACGCGCTCGTCGCCGACCAGTCGCCGAATGAACGAACGTAGAATCCAAGAGCCCACGAAGGGATGAGACCCTATGACTGATCGACCGAGGCCGACTCAGCCCCTCAATGGGGTTCACCGCACTTCAGGCGGCAGCCTCCGCACCACCACGCTAGCCACGCGGAACTCGTCCAATTCGATGAACGCCGCCAGTCCGTCCGGGCCGAAGGCGTGGGGCATCTCCGTCGCGCCAGGCCGGTAGGTGCCGACGTATTCGCCTTCGGCGGTGACCACGTCGATCGGACCGTCTTCAAAGACTTCGTCTCCCTGGCGCATGACCCAAATGCGCCCCTCCCAGCTGGTCAGCAGTTTCTGAATGACGGGAACTACAGGGTAGAACGTCTCTTCACCGAGAGACAAGGAGAAACTACCAAAGGAACCACCGCTCACGATGCCGCCAGCCCCTCCCGCACCCGATGTGCTGGTGTTGAAGTCGATGCCGGACAAGCCGGGCAAGCCACCCAAGGCGGACTGTATCTGCGCTGGCGTCACCTGCGCCTCTTCCTGTCTCTGCCGGGCCAGTTTCTCGATTCTGGGCGTCACCGGTTGCGGGTGGATCGGCCGGGTGATGGTCCTGCTCAGACTCCCGTCGTCCGGTGCGGCCACCTTGAGTGTGTACGCGGACGAGTCGGAATAGACGATGCCGCCGTCCGGCAACAAGCCCATCAAGAGCAGGGGTTCGAAGTGAGGGGGGCGGGTAAGGCCCTTGCTCGGGCCCTTGAACAGGCCCCCCACCAGGCTTGCCATCTGCCCTTCCGTGCCCTCGGCGACAGAAGCATTGTCAGAGACCTTGATCAGGTCCTCCGGGGTCTCACGGGGAGGTTGCCACGCCTCGACCACGGTCTCTGTCTGCACGTCCTCCCCATCGAGGCTGTGCCGGGAAATCGCACGGTGGGGCGCTGTCTCCGCCAGCGCATTCAAGCTCACAGCGTCCCAGGTGTACATGGCCCCGCCGCGTGGGTCAATTTGTATGGGCATCGATGTCGCGATTGTGGTCACTCCAAACCCACCCCCGCTGTCCTGCGTGATTCCGACTCTATTGCGGACCATGCGCTCGAACGTTCCGGAGGGGCCGAAGATGTGGTAGCTCTGGTGTCCAAGATCGCGAACGACGGTGGTGCCGTCGCGCATGACACCGTAGCTGGTCGGATACTTGAACTCCCCGGGCCCCTCACCCGAGGTGCCGAACTCGCGAAGGAACGCTCCCGACCGGTCGAAGACCACGATGCGCAGATCATTGCCGACCCAGGCATCGAACACGTAGAGGTTGCCTTCCGCGTCGAACGCCACCTTTCGGACCGTTGCGAACGTCTCCCATTCCTCGCCATAGGGGACTCCGACCCGGAAGACCTCCTCGAAGTCGGCCTCGATCCGCTGGTCACGGCCCGTGACTTCGACGACCTCCTGAGCGAGGAGAGCGGGAGGCCCGGCCAAGACGGCCATCGAAAGGGGCGCGTAGATCGCGGCGAACTTGCTGGCGTTCATCGAGGACATCCTCCTGTCGACGTGAATCGAAGGCCACGGGGCGCATCGGCCATAGGACGTGCGACCTCCGCGTGAAGGTTGTCCGCCCACCGACTCCCGCAACTCCTCAAGAGAGCCCGAAAGCGACCGACGTCCGAGCCCGTAGCGGAGCGGCCACGTCAGGCTCTCGGCACCCGCCGGGCCAGCCACATACTCCGCTCTGGCAATCCAGATTCAACGCACATTCTCGGACAATCTGCGCACAACCACGCGCACTACGTCGTGCTCGCCACGCTCAATAAAGGCGGCCAAGCCATTCGGCCCAAAGGCATCTGGCATTGCGGTCGCGTCGGCGGGAAACGTGCCGACGTATTCGCCCTCCGCCGTTAGCACATCGATCGGCTCGTCACCCAAGAGCGCGCCTGCTTGGCGCATGACCCAGATCCGGCCCTCCCAGGTCGTGCTCAACTCCCGGAGGACGGGGATTTCGTGGTAGGAGCAGCGACGGGGCTGCGCGTTCCTCGGCGAACTCGGGACCGTCGCGCCTTGCGCCAGCCCGGCGCCTCGCCGCCCTCGGTGCTACGCGGGGATTATCCAAGGCCTGCATCCCGTGGACCAACCTTGGCCTTGACTTAGCTTAGCTAGCTAGCTATAGCTAATCCGCCTTCCCCCTGCACGGGGTAGAACATCCGATACGCGGGCCGTCACTTCGGGTGGACTCGCGCGGCGTGCCGCACGATCCGCTGCTGCTCCAGCTGCA
>JAPOOQ010000285.1 GCA_026713345.1 Gemmatimonadota bacterium
ATTCTGGGCCACTGGGTCCTGGGCGTCGCACTCAGCTCCCAGTCCTTCATCGGGGTCTTCGGCCTCGCCGGCGTGGTGGTGAACGACTCCCTGGTCATGATCGACTTTATCGACCAGGAGCTCGAGGAAGGCCTTCCGGCACGAGAAGCGATCATCGAGGGCGCCAAGGGGCGTTTCCGCCCGATCATGCTGACGTCGCTGACCACCTTCCTCGGCTTCATGCCCCTCATCCTCGAAGACGCGATTCAGGCCCAGTTCTTCAAGCCCTTCTCCGCCTCGATCGGCTGCGGCATCCTCTTCACAACGGTCGTGCTGATGTTCCTCGTGCCGGCGCTTACCTCGCTCCACCAGCGCTGGCTTGCGCGGCGGGCACGGGCGCGCGGCCGCTCGGACGTCCGCCCTGCGATGCCGGAGCCGACTTCGGCGTAACCGTTTCGCAGGAGCAGCTCTTCGGGAAATGTCATCTTGCTTTTTTCAGCCTATGCGACGGGTTGATCCCACCTGTGAGCGCAGCTCCGGATAGAACTGACGACAATACAGGCGGTACTTCCCGATCGGGCCGTCGGCCCGGGAGAGTCGCGGCGGAACCCTGTACCGTTTGCGGTTCCAGATGACAATATCCTGCAGGACGAACCGCCTCTCCTCCGACAGGAAAAAGCGGCTCATCAGCCTGTGGCGCAGCGGCACGGGCAGGAACCCGAGGCCCGCGAAGAATTGCCCCGGCTTGCGGATTTCCCGTACCTGGGTGGCCAGGGTCAGCTCAATCTGCATCTCCCCCACGGGCGTCCCGAGGACCCACATTCTCGCATCCATACCGACCGTCTTTTCGTGGATTTCGACAAACGAGAACCCCAACCCGTGGACGTGGGTGACGGCCGAGATCTCGGAGCGGATGTTGATCATGCGCGCAAACGTGCGGATGTTCTTGAAGTCGAAGCAGCTCTTCAGGTAGGCGCCGTCGATTGTGACCGGAGCGGTCGGTTCAACATCGTAATAGCCGTGCGTGTAGTCCAGGTGCTCCAGGTCCACGGAGTTCTCCGCGGTTTCCTGCGGATGGCCCCGGAACCGCAGCGTCGTGGAACGCAGGCTGCTCCAGTCCGTGCCGGTGGGCGGCTCCTCGGGAAGGTGCCACTGCGGTGCACGGCCGCCGCTCCCCCACCAGGCGAAGACCATCCCGAGGATCTCGGTGGTCTCGTAGACCTCCAGCTTCGCGGCTTTGGGGGCAGGGGCGTGGGGAACCGCCACGCATTGTCCGGTCGCGTCGAACTCGAAGCCGTGGAAAGGACACACGAGACAGCCATCTCGCACCATGCCCCCGACAGTCGGTCCCATGTGCGACCCCAGGTGCGGACAGTATGCGCCAGCCACGCAGATGCGACCCTCGTCGTCGCACCAGGCGACGATGTCCTCGCCCATCCAGGTCTTCTCGATCAGCCGCTTGTCGAGAAGGGTCTTGCGATGCACGACGAAGTACCACCCCTCGGGGTAGGGCGGCAGCTCATCGATGCCCTGGAGCCTGGGTTCATTCGGTTTCGGAACCATTTCTCGGATTCCTTTCAAAGCCGTACCCCGTGGTCAACGGCTCTTGTCGTTGTGGAGACCGGGTTGCCATGGTCCTTCAAGTCAGGCTCGGATCTGTTGACCCTGCCTGAACACAAACTAAGTGCGTTTCCCCGTATTGGCATTATCCCGCCCATATCGCCACATCCCGCGCAGCTCTCAAGATCGACCGGTCGGCCGTGGCAAGTCGTACACCCAACTCACGCCCCAGCACCACGAATTCAGCGTCGGCCGCGTTACATGCCGCACGCGAGCGCGGTATCGAGCGCGCGGTCGGAGGACACGGTCACGATCCTCGGGCCCAGCACCCTGGCCGCGTCGTCGCACATGGCCCTGGCCTGATCCAGGATCAACGATCCCTGGCGCACGAGACCGAGCAGCACGTTCCTGAGCTCGCTGAGCAGAACGGGGGGAGCGGCCGATTCGCCGAGGGCGAGGGCCGCGCGGCCGTTTCGATCCGCCTGACGCCGAGCGGGTGAGGCGAGCTGGCTCGGTCGCCAGCGGCCTTTGCCTCTCGGTTGCGGCGTCCTCTCTATCACGGCTATTCTTGTGATGGTCGTTCCGGTGCTATACTCCCTGCACTGCGTCTGATGCTTTCGTGGCGTCGATCCGGCGGCAGTGCCGCGTAGTCCATCTCAGATACGGAGAGACAGAACCGATGACTGACACGGCGAAAGCGGCGGAGACGGCGGAGAGTTCGACGGCTGAACCCCTGAGCCTGGTCGACGAACTCATCCTGATGCTTCTCGACGAGAAGGGCGGCTACTTCCATCAGGTACCTGGCTGGCAACTGAACTGCGCCGTCGTCGGCGGAGTGCTGGCGGAACTCTCCTTCCGGTCGCGGCTCGACTCGGACCTGGCATCCCTGTTCGTCGTGGACCCGGCCGAAACGGGCGATCCCGTCCTCGACCCCATCCTGAGGGAAATCGTGGACGCACCGGACCAACGCACTGCCCGGTACTGGATCGAACGGCTCGCCTCCCGTGCGGAGTCGATCGTCGACCAGACTCTGGAGCGCCTGGTTGAACGGGAGATCCTCGAACACCACGACGGCGGATGCTGGACGCTGGCTCCCACGGTTCTGCATGGGCAACAGTACGGGACATCTGCGGAAGGCACGCCCGACCGGTTCATCAAGGCGCGCATCGGCAAGGTTCTCTTCGCCGACGAAATTCCCGACCCCAGAGATGTCGTCATCGTATGCCTCGTCAACACGTGCGATGTCTTGCGCCTGATTTTCCAACTCGATGAAGAGGCGGAGCAGCGTATCAAGTACATCTGCCAGATGGACTTGATCGGCCGGTCCATTGCCGATGCGGTTTCTCGGAACCTCGTCGGCCCGGTCCGTAGACACTCCGCCCTTG
The DNA here is from genome assembly GCA_026713345.1 of Gemmatimonadota bacterium. GTDB lineage: Bacteria > Gemmatimonadota > Gemmatimonadetes > Longimicrobiales > Gaopeijiaceae > Bin94. Next base: position 2,925 of record JAPOOQ010000285.1, read on the forward strand.
CCAAGAAGATTCCGACGGTCCCGCTGCGCAGGCTGCTGGCCAACCCGCATGTCCGAGACGGCAACCTGAAC
>JAPOOQ010000286.1 GCA_026713345.1 Gemmatimonadota bacterium
ACCTGCGGATCCACCGGAGAGGCGGTTATGCGACCGAACCGTCGCACATGCCGACCACCGCGCCCACGCTGAGTGGGCTCCGTCACGGCTCATCGCCTGGGGCCGCAAAACCGGGCCGCACAGGGTCGCGTTCGTCAAACAACTCCTCGAGAGCCGGCCCCACCCCGAACAGGGCTACCGCAGTTGTCTCGGGCTCATGCGTCTGCTGCGCGACTACTCTGCCGAACCTCTGGAGGCCACCTGCCACCGGCCACCGGCCGCCTCTGGCCCTCGCCTGGCGACGGCCCGCCCCCTTGCAAACATCGCCCGCTGTTAGCGGCACCCTGTCGCCAGTCGCCGCGGGCCGAACGATCTCGGCCCATTGCGTGCGATGGCGAGCCGGGGACAATCGCGTAGGCCTCTGCACGGGACTCGGCAGACACCGCGCGGACTGCCCAGCATGGGTTCGGGGAAGCCCTTGGACCATGTGGCCCGTGGTCTCAGGATCACTCTGTCCTACGTCGTGGGGGCCTTGGGCGGGCGATCTGGAGCACCGGGGGTAAACGGATTTGGAGAGTCCGTCTTGACATTGTCAGACTAGGTGGTTACGATTTCTGACATGGAGGTGAGTGAATGAGTGACGGACCTTGGAAGAGCCTACCGATGCGACGGCACTGGAAGCAGGTAGCGAAGCAAGCGGAAACCGGAGCTTTTTCAGCGGACGAGCTCTCCGGGGCGATGGAGGCCGCTGTCCGAGAGGATGGAAAGGAACTTCCGATTGAAGCGCTCCGCCGTGCTGTGGGGTCTGACGACCAACGGGTCCTATTCATCCCTGACTTGAGCGGGCAGCTCGAGACGCTTCGAGCGGATCAACCCGGGTCGAAGTTCGTCGAGACCTTCTTCACCTGTTTGCTCGACGCGCAGGCCAGAGGCTTGTCGGGACGTGAGATGATGAAACGGGCTGCTGCCAACGCGTTTGACGAGTACACTCGCGATCAATCACGATCTGTCGAGGAACACTACTACCGGAGCAGCCGCGACCCGAAGGTCCCGGTGAACGACCGACTTGCTGCAGCCCGTCGCCTGTGCGATTTCGATAGCTTGGCAGCCAGGATGGTCGCACCGTCTGGTTCCTCTCCTTCGCCTCCCAGCACTGTGAAGCGAGCTGGCCTCGACGAGGGACCACTGCTGTGACCCGCCGAGCGCCCCGTGGGCAGCTTCCGGAACTGAACGTTGCGGTTCGCGAGCCGGGACGCTCGCAGCAGAACGGCTGGATCGACTGTGTGCTCAACGAGAACATTCGCTTCTCAACGGCGGCTCTCGAATCATACGCCTTCGCCAAGTGGGAGCCGGTGATCTTCGACGGGATGCTTGTCGCTGCCAGCGTGGAATTCGCGGACGTGTCATGCCGGCGCCCGTCCTTGGGATGGCAGCGACGCCTGTCGCTTCGTATTCCGGTAGATGACCCCGCACGCTGGGAGGCGCCAGCGGTGAAGGACGCCTTGGTCGGCGCCCTGCAGTTCGTCACGGGCGACCAATGGTCGATCAACTTCATCAAGCGCAAGGGCCGACCCGAGGACTCGGCGGGAGACCGATTTCGCCTGTTTCCATCGTCGAAGGCCGTCCTGGCCTTTAGCGACGGCATGGATTCACTGGCAGTTGCAGGCCTGGTCAGAGGCTGCCTTAACGACGATGTCGTACGCGTTCGTCTCGGCAGAAACGGGGCCAAGAACGTGAAAACGAAGCCATTCGTTTCGATACCCTATCGCGTGACAGCCAAGCGCCGCGAGGCAAGCGGAATGAGCCGTGGATTCAAGTTCGCGATGATCTCAGGACTCGCGGCCTACCTGACCGGCGCGAAGCGAATCATCGTCCCGGAGAGTGGCCAAGGAGCACTCGGGCCGGCGCTCGTGAGCGTTGGTCATGCCCACCGCGACTATCGAAACCACCCGTTGTTTGCCCATCGGATGGAGCGCTTCTTGGTAGCCCTCCTCAAACAGCCCATTCGCTACGCATTCCCTCGCCTTTGGCACACGAAGGGGGAAACCCTCGCTAGCTATGTCTCCACCGAGGGCGAGGGCGCCTGGCACGCTACCAAGTCTTGCTGGCGTGACAGTCGTTGGACTTCCGTCAGGGGATCACGGCGGCATTGCGGAGTATGTGCCGCGTGCATGTTGAGGCGCGTCAGCGTTCACGCCGCTGGTCTCTCCGAACCGCCAGAAACCTATGTGTGTACCGACATGCGTGCTACCACGCTGGAATCCGCCCTAGACCCTCACTTCGAAAGGCAGACTCCCGCATATCGGGACTACGCCATCGCAGGAATCAGGCACATGGATGACTTGGCGGACATGGCCGATGACGAAGCAAGACCGATTGTTGGACGGCATGCAGCGCTGCTAGGAAATGTGTTGCGGCGCGCCGAGGATGTGGAGGATCGGCTGGTTGGGGTCCTAAAGCGCCACGCAGATGAATGGACGAGTTTCTTACGTTCGTTGGGGGCAGGTTCGTTCGCCATGAAATGGATTCGGAGTGACCGATGGCCTTGATCGCCACCAGGCTGACGGATCGTGAAATCGGTCAACGTCTCAGGATTTCGCGGCAGGTCGCGCGCCTCACTCAAGCCGAAGCGGCCGAAGTGATCCAAATTGCGCGCACCACACTCGTGGCCATCGAACAGGGCAGGCGGCGGATCAAGACTCGAGAATTGCAGGAACTCGCGTTCTGTTACGGGACGTCTGCAAACGCGATCCTGCGACAGGATGCGGTCCACCTTGATCTCGTGCCGCAGTTCCGAAGATTGCCGCGCAGCGGAGATCAAGCAACCGATTCTGCCGCGCGAATGCTCACCGACCTGGTAAGCGCCGAGGTCGAGCTAGAGAATGTCCTGGGCGTGGATCGTTCTCGCAACTACCCTCGTGAACGGCCCATTCTTCCGGGCAATGTCGCGGCTCAGGCGGAGCAGGACGCACAGGACTTGCGAGTCTGGCTTGGCCTTAGAGCAGGTCCTGTGAAGGACATCGTTTCTCTGGTGGATCTAGACCTCGGAATCCGCGTCTATGTGCGCCCTCTCGAAGGCCGGATCTCGGGACTGTTTGCTTACGCTGACGCAGTGGGCGCGTGTATGCTCCTAAACGGCAACCACCCCATCGGCCGGCGCGCCTACACCGTGGCACACGAGTTGGGACACTTCCTCTCAACCCGGCGGGAACCCGGTGTCCTGAGGGCCGACAGTAGCCCGCGATCGCGAGAGGAGCGATACGCGAACTACTTCGCGCGTGCCTTTTTGACCCCGGCGCGCGCCGTCAAACAGCTCTTTGCGGAGCTGACAGCGGGTCATTCGCACCTGACTCGGCGGCATGTGATTCTTCTCGCTCATTCCTTTGGCGTATCGCGCGAAGCGATGGTGCGTCGACTCGAGGAGCTACGCCTCGCTCGCGATGGCACGTGGGACTGGTTCCAAGACCAAGGAGGCATTACCGACAGGCAAGTGGAGCAAGCGCTAGGGGTGTCACCCGACCGAGAGCAGGAGAGAGCCTCGCATCGGGAAGCCGTGCCGCCGCGCTTGGCTCTTCTGGCTCGCGAAGCATGGAAGAAGACTTTCTACAGCGAGGGACAGCTCGCCCGACTCCTCAGGCTTCATCGTCTCGAGGTGAGGCAGCTTCTTGACGGTGTCGAGACCGAAAAACACGAGGCGGATGAACTCGTCGAACTTCCCCGTTAGCCCCCGCGTCCCGATCGCGGCCGATGCCAGCGTGATCATCAACCTGAACGCGACGGACGACGCGGTAGCGATTATCGGTGCCTTCCCGAATCCCTTCTTAGTGACCGAAAACGTTCGGCGGGAGCTTTCCCTGGGGAAGTCCCGCGGCCATTTGTGCGGAGAGAGGCTCGAAGCGTTGATCGGCCAGGGAGTGTTTGCGCCAGCGAAACTCGGGCCTGCTGATCAGAACGTCTACCGTTCACTCATTGAAGGCGGATTCGAGGGGACCCTGGACGATGGCGAAGCTGCGACGATCGCCTATTCCGTGGCGAATGAAAGCGTCGCGTTGATCGATGAACGGAAGGCAAAGAGAATATGTGCCGCCCGCTTCCCACACGTGCTCGTCATGTCGACCGTGGAGATGTTGCTTCACAAGGCAGTAACAGAACAACTTGGGGAGCCTGGCCAGCGTAAAGCGATCTTCTTGGCGTTGCGCGATGCGCGCATGCACGTTCCCCACCACGCGCTCCAAGAGGTTATTGACCGGATTGGTCAGGATCTGGCAGCTGAATGCCCGAGTCTCCCTCGCTCGCTTCGGATTGCTTGCGATTCTGGGGTTGCCCCGTTATGACCGCCCGAGTACAAGGAGCGGATCGTCGAGTTGGCGAGGGGCGATCGTAGTCCGGGGTCCTTCGCCCGGGAGTTTGAGCCGTCTGAACCGACGATCCGGAACTGGGTCAAGCAGGCGGACCTAGACGAGGGTCTCCGGAGCGACGGACTGACGACCGAGGCGCGCAAGGAGATGAGGGAGGTGAAGCGGGAGAACAAGCGGCTCAGGATGGAGTTACTCCCAGCGCTGCCGCTCGAACATCTGGGCAGGGGCGCTGCTGCTGGGGGCGACGGTGACCTGGTGGACCTTGCCGGCTCGCTCTACTGGGAAGCCGGTTCACCGGAATGCGTCCTAGATCGCGGGAATGTAGCGTCCCATCTGGCGGACCGGGCCGAAGCGGACCTAGCAGAGGACGAGGGGGTGGGCGGAGAGGGGTGTGTAGGGGATCAGCATATCAGATATCGAGATCCCGGAACAGCTTCTCGGCCGTGTCGAGACGCTGACCCTTGCCGTCGTCCAGTTCCTTCGTGGCCCCGACGATTGTCGCGTTTGGTACCTGGATGATCGCTGTCGATTCTCGCGCGCACAACGGTGTCGGTGCTCATTCTGGACCTCGTTGGTGTAGCTCATTGTCGCTACAGTCCAGTCCGGCAGCAAGAGAATCGCTTGACCGGTGCACCCGCCACCTCCCGCTCGCTGGCGTCCCCTCAACTCCCAGGGGCGGCACGCTCGGACCTCGTCTTCGTCTCTCGACTGAACTCTGCCTTCGCCGCACGCACAGTGGGCAGGTCGTTCCTCCGGCGTGTCATGTACAGCTCCCTCTCGTGGTCCGTGATATGTCGCCCGGCATCCGGCGTCTTTCCGTGTCACCGGAAGAACACCAACTTCGCGACGGTCGCGGCCACCTCCGCTCTCTCATCCCGATTGTCGCTGGCTTCTCACTCTCATTGTCGGCTACAGTCACTTCCATTGATCCGACCGTTCCAGGAATGAGTGCAAAAGGGCTATTTCGGCTTTCGCCTCAGAGACATTCGGGGCCTCCTTCTCGAGGACCGATATGACCTCGGCCACTCGATCGCGCACCTCGCGCTCCTTATCTGGCGGAAGAGCATCGACGACGAAATACAGGACTTTACGAGTGGCATTCAACATGCCTGTGAGATCTGCGGCCGTTGCTACCACTGGACGATGGTCGGACATCAGGTTTCTCCTGTGAGAAAAGGAATTGGAGGCCGATTGTGCACTTCGCAGGGAAATATAGCGCAAGTGAAGAGCGCGGGTCTGCGAGCTCGGTGAGCAGCCGACCCGCCGGGGGTGCCGTGGGGGAGGTGAGTTCTGGGACAATCACTATAAGCTAGACTAGACTAGGCAGTCTCCACTACGCCGCCGATCGCCTCGCCTGCCACCGGTCCCGGCGATCCGCTGAAACGAGCTCCCCAGCTCGACCAAGCATGTCAATGGCAAGAATGCGATGGCATTTTCGGCCATTGACAGTGACCGTTGGGCCCTCGTATTCCACGAACGCCTTCGCGCCCGCCCGGTAGACTTGGCGCAACACGACGATGAGGCGCCCGCACCACCCCCGGTAGCGGTCGCAGAACCGGCTGTACACCCTTGTGGCGCTAGAAGCCCCCGGTGGACATCTCCCCAGTGCGGCTCCGGTCGAACCCGCGACGGCGGCGGGCGGGGAAACAGCGCCGCCGCCAGCGCGTCGTCGTCCAGTCCCTCCGCCAACGGCCAGGAGAAGCCCGCCGCGCTTGCCCGCCGCACGTAGTCGCTCACCGTTCTGTTGGCGATGCCGAGCGACGTGGCGATCTCGCGGTGGCCGCGCCGAAGCTCGTACTTCAGACGCAGCAGTTCCCGAGTCTTCCGCATGGACAACCTTCTTCTTTGGCATCCTCTTGCCCTCCTCGTCTCGTGGGACCTCCGGCGAGGATGGAAGAGGATGCCGCTACAACAGCTTCTCCAGCGCTTCTACTCGCTCACTCCAAGGTGATCGGAATCCGTCGGAATCACTGATCGGAATCCGTCGGAATCCGCAAAGAGCACCTCCAGACCAAGGGCCGCACGACCCTGGTTACGGGACCCTCAAGGAGACACAGGAGGACCTAGACGGTTATCTTGAGACCTACAACACCGTCGGCCCCACCGCAACCGCGGCATGCGCGGCAGAACGCCCCTGTACGGAAACCTTGGCCCTCACGCGCTGGTCGTCCTTCACTTAGCGCCCCGACCACCTCGAGCATATCACTCCGCGGTCGATAGCCTGGCCCTGAGCTCACTGACGAAGGGTGACATCTTCGACTGGCTGTACATAATGTGTACTTCGCGCTTGGCCCGGGTAAACCCCACGTAGAACAGTCGGCGTGCCTCCAGCACGCCTGCCCGTGTTGCGTTATGTCTTGGCACGCGACCGTTGTCCATACCAAACAGTACCACGACATCGAATTCGCGACCCTTCGAGCTGTGTAGCGTGGACAAATTCAGACGATCACCGCCGTCGCCCACACCAAAAAACTGACTGACCGTCATTGCCGCGAGTTCCTCGTCGTCACTTGTCCGGCCGACAATCCGACGCAGTATCGCCCAGTCCTCGTCCAGCGTCTGGCAAGCATCTGCCAGTTCTTGTAGCACGTCCTCTCGCATGCGCTCAAGCCAGTTGTAGAGTGTAATACTCGGGTCCCGCAACGCCCACAAAGAGCTCGCTAGGCGCCGCTGAAAAGCCCGGAGGTCATCTTCGGAGTGGATGGCTTCCGCAAAGATTCTGGTACCGCCATTGACAATGGTCGAGAACCGTGGAGTTGCGGTGTGCCATCCTTGACAACACCATGCCGCGCAGTCCTCAAGCCACCGCATGAGTCGGCTATTCCTTGGATACAGCGCGTTGACATCGGTCCGAACGACATCTATACCAAGCCTCTTGGCTTCGTTTGCTACTAGATCGCCGATCCAAGCTGCCTGATAAAGAACGGCAATGCGTCCAGGGGTAAGGTCTGGCATTCGCTCGTATGCCTTCGGAAGGATGGCGGAGAAGAGGTGCATCGCTTGCTCCTCATAGCTGAACCGCCCAGCATGGAAAGCGACCGCTCCCTCCACCGCCCCGTCAGCGGCCTGGTATCCGCGGTCCTCTCCTAGGGCATATCGCGCCGCTGCAACGATCCGAAGGCTGCACCGGTAGTTGAGGCGTAGTCGCACTGTCTGCACTGCGGCGCGTCCGGCCACCCTTTCCAGCAGGGCCGGATAGGCTCCGGTGAATCCGTAGATTGATTGATCAACGTCCCCGACCGCAAAGAGTCGCACCCCCGTTTGGAAGCACAGGCCCATGACCATTTGGTGCAGAGCATGCCCTAAGTCTTGATACTCGTCGACAACAAGTACGGGATACTTCGCGAGAATCGCTCCTCGCAACCATACGTTGCCCTTGAGAGCATCAAGCGCTAGAAGTGGCATGTCATCGAAATCAATCAAGCCGCCATGGCGCAGTTCCTGCTCATAAGCTTCCGCGAGTTGTGCGTTCTGGGGGTCAGTTTCGCGCCAGCTGGGCGAGCGTCGATCTAGTATCGCCCGCCTATACCGACCCATCGCGCGCCTCAAGGGCTCTGGGTCCCCTGCACCGCCGATGGTATTCGCGAATCCCGCTTCAAAGGCAGCTTTCTCCTGCGCGCGCGTGGCAACCCGAAACGGATCCGGAATATCGATACGGGCGGTCTTCGCATACGGCAGTATAATCTGAGTCAAAGCGAAGGAATGAACCGTACCGATGAACACGCGGCCTCGGCTCTCAACCCCGAGTGCATCCAGCCGAGATTCAAGCTCTCGGGCGCACTCGTTGTTGTACGTGATGCACGCGATCCCCCGGGGTGCGTGCACGTCCTCTACGAGCATCCGTGCCAATTTGATCGTTAGGATTTTTGTCTTTCCACTACCGGGACCGGCCAATACCACACAATGAGATGTGGACTCGTACGCTTCCCACTGGCGGTCGTTCCCCTCAAGATCTCGGGCAGCGCGCAGGTACAAGGCAGAATCAGACACGATCGGCCACGAAGGTGATTGCCTTTGCGATGTACTCGGGGGGCTCCCTGTCGGCTAGGAGGGGCGCGAGTCGCTGAGCGAAACGACCCTTCCCAACGAAGTTGACTAGTTCAAGAAGCCTGCGAAGATCTGCTCTTTCAGGTTCCGCCATCCACTCTTGAATCTCAGTTCGCCGGTGCTGGCCAAATCCGGCCTCGGCAAGAGTTGTGAGGACGGGATCCGCGAAACCTCCCTTATAGAGATCAACCTCTAGGGTGTGGTGGTTAAGAAAGATGCCGTTTGCCTCCGCCAACACCTCGAGATGTGCTCCGTCCGCACCCAGCTCAGAATCAAGGTCCCGGCTAGTCTCATTCGGACGGACGGTTTGTAGTAGCCGCCTTGCCCGCGCCAACCCTCGGTCACCCGCATTCGTCGGATCCCGATCGGTAATGACCGCGAATGGGATTCCCAGCAATGTCAGGAACTTCGCGTAGGTGCCAAAATGCGTTCCGCCGACTGAGCATACGGAAATGCCTAGGTGGTCGAGGTCTACATCGAGAGTCTCGGCGAATACCGGCAGTAAGAATCGCTCAGCCTCGCCCTCCACCAAGAGAATTCCCCGGGCGAAGAGCATCTCAGCCCTCGTCACGTCGAGATAGCGACCAAGGTCCTCCTGCTCTGTGTCGGTAAGGTCCAGGGCAGCCGTTGAACTACCGACGGTGCCCTGGTCAGCGCTGTCCTTGAGCAAGACAACGGAGCGGAGCGGTGTCACGCTCGCGATGTGGGGCGAGTGCGTCGTGAGAACTACCGACACCGGGTCCCCCCGGGCGGCGTCCAATCCCTCGAAGAAGTGACGATAGACCGAGCGTTGCAGGTGCGGATGGAGATGCGCTTCGGGCTCCTCGATGGCCAGAACCGTGTGATTTCGGCTTCCGTCGACTATCGATTGCTCCAATTCCAGTGCTTTCAGGCTCAAGAACACCAAATTGGCAGACCCAAGACTCGCATCCCTGATTCCTCTCTCACCATCGTCGATGAGTAGCCTGATGTTTCGATGCAGTCGCGAGGCCTCGATAGGACTGAAGCCCAAGTCCAGCTTGATGTCCTGGCGGGGACCGCTGATCTCCGAAAAGCGGTTTGCCACATTCTCTCTTAGTTGTTCGACGTCGTCCAGTCTAGTGACCTCGTCGCTGGCCTGCCTAATCGCGTCGCTGATCACTGCCAAGTCCTGTTGGGCTATGCGGCCAAACGCCTTCTCCAACAGAGGGCGAATCGGAGAACGGCGCCACACGGCCAAGTCACCCTCAGCGTCTCGCAAAGCATGAAGGACATCAAGCCTGATTCGGTTCCGCAGTTCATAGCCAAACCGCATTGCTTCGTCTTGCCCTCCGTAGCATACGAATTCATAGTCCTCCTCGGAATGCGGCTGGCGCGCAAGCTCCTCGCGCGCCCGAAACTCGTAGGTCAAGCGCACCGTGTGGGGGTCGTCGTCTAATCTGTAGTCTGTGAGCACTGCCAGAATGTCGAAGTCGGCCTCGAAATCCGTAATCTCAACGGATACTGCGATCTTGTCGTCGCGAGTACGATCCTCCAGTCCATCCCAGAAGTCGCTGATGCTGAGGTGCCGCGCGGTGTCTGGTAGAGATGGATCAAGCACTAACCGCATTGCGTAGAGGAGGTTGCTCTTGCCCACCCGGTTTTCGCCGAAAACGACCACGTTCCCAGCCAATTGCACGTCCAAGCGCGAGAAATTGCGGAAGTTAGCTATTGTAATTCTTGAAAGGTGCATCTTTCCTCTGCTTTCATCTTTGAAGTTGTTGCATGACTAGCGAACCTCGACCTGTTGGCCCGAAGATTCGGCACCGATCGCGTGTTCGCTTTCTGACAGGCATGCCCTAAGAGACGTTGCATACTGTTCCTATGAGACTAGCTTTGCTGTGTATTCGCTTAAAGGCGATTGCACGCGAACTACTTTTCCGCGTTGTCTCGCCTCGTCAGAGGATCCCATGTATGCTCCCTGCTGTGTTTCGGGAGCTTCTGGTCGCCTGTGCGGTCACCGCAGAGAAGGCGCTGATCGATCATTCCGGTGACCACGGGGCCCATCTGGTCGATCGTGTCCATGTCCCGGATGTAGTGCCAACCGGCGAACTCGTTCACGTACCACTGGAGGTGTTTAGGGCTCATCCGGTGGTAGGCGCCCAGGTAGCCGCGCTTGAGCATGGACCGGAACGACTCGACCCCGTTAGTGTGGACCTTCGTACCCGCAAGATACCTGACATCCTCGCCGACGCTGTGGTGGACCACCTCGTGGTTCTTCCTGCCACGGTGGGCAGTCACCCTGTCGGTGCAGACAACGGGCTCGGGGTCGGTGTGGCCGGGTGTCAGGTGATTACCGTCCTTGTACAGGCAGTTGATCTCACCATTCGGCCACGTCCATTTCTCGAACCACTTCGCGGCGGCCTCGTCGGTCGGGAACATGTCGGCCACCTCCAAGAGGCTGATACCCTCCCGGTGAGCCCGTCCCGGTGACTTGTGAACCATTCGTCTAACGCCTTGTCGGAGTCGTATTTTCCCCTACTCTCACTTAATACCATTGGTAGCCTGTGTCAAGTTGTTCGCTATACTTCCCATCGTTTGTCACTATCGCCGTTCGGTCCGGTCGATGAAATGACCCCCCGGCCCTATTTGGCATTTGCTGTGACTCATGATAATACCTTAGAGTTGAGCAAGGGGAGCCAACTCGAGTCGCCCCTCACACTTCCCCCACGCGAGACCGTGGTCCTCGATGGCAGCTTGGACCTCGGAAGACTTGAACAGCGGCAGAGCTTGTGCGAGGGCACGCTCATAGAGGGCTACGAGAACCCTCGAGAGAGTGACCAGCTCTGCAGGAGCCACGACCCATAGATCGTCTGGTGGGTTCGAATTACGCGTGGCACCGCGCCGGGGGCCCACGAAGATGCGGACCTGCGTCGCCAACGGTAGTCGCTCGGCCGTCCATTGAATGTGCTGATGGAACTGACCGATATCGTCCCGGTTGTATTTGGCTTGCGCTTCCTTCTTGGTCTTGAGTTCAAGAATAAACGCGCGATCCTCGGACGGAGTGACCCACAGTACGTCTGGCCCCTCATTTCCATCGTTGTCGGGTCTCGAGGCGTCAAACGCGAGCGCGCCCCCCAAAACTCGTACGGCCTCCTCATGCTGGCCCGCAGAGGCATCCGGATCAGCGAGCACTTGACCCGCCTCTCTCAGTTCCGCGATGATTGCCCGCCGCCGCCTAGTCAACAACCCCGCCATTAGGTTGGCCTGCTCCGTGGCCGCAACCTGCTCTTCAACCAATGGGCGTGCCTCGTGGAGGGGGAGGCGTCCCAGTTCTCCACACAACCGCCCGACTTTCCGGTACACAGACTCTGCCTCCCCCAGAAGGCCGGCACTCAATAGGGCGTGCGCCTGCCAGTGCAAATACCATGCACCTAGCCGCGGATCTTCATCGAACGCCAAGGTCAGGTAACGATCTATGGCTTTGGCCGCGTCCTGGTGGCGTCCATCCCACATGAGCTCGAGAAACCGACGTTCGCCTGCCGGCAATCGCAGATCACTCAACTCATCAATACAGCCACCGACCCTCGTGTCGGCTTCTGCGCTCCTCCCCTCTTTCCGCATGTATTCCTCGTACAATTCGAGCCACTCCTCTTCACGCCCCAAACACTTCGGAAGCAGCTCGTGTGCCGGCCACTCCTCCTGGCTATCTCTAAGCACCAACGCCAGTTTCAGTTGCCGACGGAGGTGAGACGGCAACAGAGCGAGATGTTCCGGAGCTAGAATCCATCTCACTAGCTGCTGGCCTAGCACTAACACCACCCCATAGTCCGCCATTCCTCGGCTGATTCGACCCAACATCTGAACCAGACGCGATGCTATAACGGTATCCGACGCACGGCCAATCTCCAGGTGGAACCTAAAGAACCGCTCCATCAGCGTCGCACCTACAGGAAGTCCATAGATCACGAGTATTCGGCAGTCCTCCCCCGGGAGGTCGACGCCGTCATATCGAGCCACGAATACCAGCTTTTCGTTCTCCGACTCCGCGAACTGACGTATTCGAGCGTGTCCATCCTCTGAACGGAATACCGTAGCGAAGTCCACCCATCGATTGGCTGCGTCACCATAGGGGACCATGATCAATGTCTTTCGTTCATCTACCAACTGCTTACCCCATTCAACAGCTTTGTCATCCGACGATTCCTGTGGTGCGATAAGAATCATGCGTTCCGTCTCCCCAGCACGCCCCCCCGGTTCGACAATCTTCCCTGGGTATCTTCCAAACGTACGACAAAACTCATCGTCCGCTGGTAGCGTCGCAGAGAGATAGAGGCGACGAACGTCATCTTGAAATGGTCGCAAGTGCTTCACCGGTGGAAGGAGAGGTGTGATCTCAATCCCCCGTGCGTTGAGAAGAACGGCGCAGTCTTTGATATGCCCGCGCAAGTGGGGCCATGCGAACATCGCTTGACCCACCTCCAGCACACCTTTCTCACGTAGCAAGGCTACTAGTCTATCCGCCAGTGGCGACGAGACAAATGTTGGAACAAATAGCACTGACGCAGAATCGCGCCCTACTACCACCTCATCGAATATCGTTCCTCTTCCCATGTCACAGAAGTGATCTCGCGTCATCTCAATGACCCCATCGTAAACGCTCGTGAACCGCTCTCGATCAACGCGTATCGTGAACTGATCGCGTATGATCGCGTGGGCGGTGTGGGCGTCGTCAAACACAGCGCCTACGAGGTTCTCGCGCTGAAAAATACTTTTGCCGTTAAAAACGGCCTGATAGTTTGTAAGCGCCGGCCCGAGGCCCCTATCATACGCATCGCCGGTCCACCGGCCACGGTAGTAGGTCGATGTTGTGACCCCATACTCCCTCGCCTTGTCCTGGGTCTGTTCTAGCAACTGATTGTTCGCGCATACGTACAATACCTTACCCTGGGTTTGGTTCACTATCGACTGAGCTGCTATCAGTCCTACAAGCGTCTTTCCGGCACCAGTGTTGAGCTTCAACAAGATGTCACGGACATTCCGAGCCTTGTGCCAATCACGAAGCGCATCAGCCTGTGGGCGCCACATTTCCTGAACGACCTCGCTCCGGAGATTCAAAGAGTCAAATAGTTCAAGCGGGTCTACCGGTCCGCGGCGATCACGATGACTGTGCAGTAGATCGGTTAGTGGCGGCATCATTCATGGTGCTCCTTTGCACCGTACTTCAAGTAGAAGATGGTCGAGGGTGAACTCGGTCGGAACCGGCAGGCGCGTCTCTTCGCCGCTGCGGTGGTAAACGAACACGCTGTCCGGACTCTCGGCGTATTCCGTCGCCACGTACGCTGCGTCGTCCGTACAGGCGATCCGTGCACTCCATATCCGGTCGCTGATCGCCGAGCTCTCCTCACGATCTCGCGCCATCAGCACGTGGCTGTTGACGACATTGGGGCCGATGCCCTCGTCCGCGCCGCCGGGCCCCCTGCGGATCACACCATTCTGTGCGGGAACCGCCGGTTGGCCGCCGAAATTGCACACCAGCTTGCTCGTCGGCGCCCGCGGCGTCCAGGAACTGACGGGCACGCCGGTGGAATCGAACTCGATCACCCTCAGCAGGCCGGAAACGTAGAGTCTACCGGCGGGGCCCATCGTCATCCCGGTATGACCCTGGGAGAATTCGTGCGGGCCATCGCCTTCCCGCGCCGGCAGCACCCGGATCCGCTCCCCCGTGGCAAGGGAGAACGCCATGATCCCTTCCGGCTCCTCGGCGTCGTTGACGTAGAGGATGCCCCTGTCGTGGTCGACGGCCAGAATGATCGACCCCATGGAACGCCACTGGTCGTCGATGATGGTCCGGCCGGCGGAAAGGTCGACTTCCAGGATCTGCTGGGCGGCGGCGGTGGGGGCGGATGCGGCGGCCGCCAGGAATGTGACGGCGGTGAGGAGGCGGCGGGGGTGCGTGATGGGCATGGTACTGAGTCTAACGTCCCTGCCGCCATCCCGGAATGCGACGCAATTCGACCGATTCGACACCCATCTCATCCACCCGAAGCACGGCAGCGATGTCGCCATCCATATCCAGCACCAGGAGCCGCTCTGACGACCTCACTCGGCCCACTTCACTGCCGTCAGGTGCAAAAACGGTCCAGCTGTAGACGTCACTCGGCTCGGTGTAGTCGAGGACCCACAGTGCGTCCGCGACGTAGCGAACCGCCATGTAGTACGGATAAAATTCCGGGTGTTCGCGATCAACTTCGTCGGCGTCCCGAAAGCGTCTGGCGTCTTCCCTCGAAATCCTTCGTGGCTCCGGCGTGCGCTGGGGACCGAACTCGTGGTGCGGGTCTCCCTTCTGATCGTACACGGCGATGGCCGACTTCATGTTCTCCAGGATATAGTACTCGGCACCCATCACGCCGACCGTGACTCTCCTGGCGAAGGGCACCTGCCACTCAGGCATGCTCTCCCCGCCACGTCCGAAAGGCTCGACATAGACCTCATTACCGAGGTACATGCCAAGACTGTCCTCGAAACCGCCCATATCGTCGTGCTTGGAAATGGTCCGCGTGTTTCGGCGAACGGTCGGTTCGTCGATTCGGTCGCTCCAATCCCGTACCATCGCCGTAGCCAGCATTGATCCGTCCGGGAAGAAGCCGACTACCTGCGGAGCGGTCGCAGCCGCGCCCCATGGCTCGACACGCACCGTCCTTTCCACTTCACCCGCCAAGCCAAAGACCGTCACGCGCGACGCCAGGACGTCATACGTATAGATCCGATTACCGACAGATTGCATCAACACCATCCACTGGTGCTCCCCGGGTCCCTCGCCCTTCCCGCCAACCGTCCCAAGCTGTCTGCCGGTCGTTCGATCGTAGTAGCGAAGGGTACCCGTACTGCGTTCGCCGACGATCAGGGTATCCCCGGAAAAGACCGCGCCGACCACTCCGTAGAGCGGATCAACCTCCTGGTCCATCGAGATCAGTGGGATGCTGTCAATCCAGACATCCATCGGCCTCGTCGCTTCCGACCGAGGCGTCTGTGCGGCACCCAGGCCGTCAGGGAAAAGACCAAACGGACATGTTAAAACCAACGCCAGAGCAAGGCTATCAGCACGTCGGGTGCGTTTCATGTGTCCCAGTCGTCCATGCCTCGCGATCATCGCCAGCTACCTCACCTCAGGCGGCACCCGCTTCACCACCACCGTCGGCACATCCAGCTCATCCGTCTCAACGTAGGCGACCAGCCCGCCGGGTCCGAAAGCCGAAAACATGATGGCGCCGGCTTGTGGAGGGAACGTCCCCACGTACCGGCCATCCGCACTGATAACGTCAACGGCCGAAGCGGGCGCCGGAGCAGTGCTGAATGCCAGGCCCGACAGCACGCTGCCGGCCACGTGATCCTCCCACGGGTAGCCACCGTCCGGAGTGCGCCGCACCCAGACGCTGCCTGTCCAGGTGGTTCTGAGGTCGTCAATGACCGGAATCTCTCCGTGGACCGGGTAGGACCGGGCAACGCTCAGCCAGCCGTCGTAGTCCATGATTTCGCGCATCTGGCTCCTCGCTTCAGGAGGAAGTTCGTTGAAACCGAAATCCTCCTCGACCTCCGCCACGCGCCATTCACGATACTGGTCCCGCATCTCCTCGGTTACCGTGCGCGCCATGATCGGCCTCGTCACGACCCGCCGAATGGTCCCGTCAGAAGCAGCGAACCTGATCGCGTATCCAGTGGAGTCCGAGAACGCGAACCCGCCATCGGGGAGGACATCGAACAGGAGTTTCGGCGTAAAGGCTGGCACCCTTGTCGCCTGCTCGGCCTCTGCCGGAACCCAGGCCCTCGCGATCTCATCAACGCGGACAGGATTCCCGTCGATGCTCAGCCGCTCGAGCACCCTGGGCCCCGGGCCCGGTCTTGCCGAATAGGAAAACCTGCCGTCGGGTGTCTCGCCGGCGGACACAGTCAGCGTAAGGTAGGGGTAGCCAAGCAGCGTTCCACCAGCTTCCGCCCGCAGTAGGTAAGTCCTCCGGTTGCCCGGAAGGGTTGTTCCCAGGCCAGAGGGATCCTGCTCCCCCTCCGAAGGAAACCGAACCATTCGATCGAGTTCACCCCCCGGCCGGAAGACGTGGTACGCTCTGTGGCCCAGGTCGGCCACGGCCATCGTCCCATCCCGGAAGGTGACGGCGGAGTTGGCGACCTGAAACTCTCCCGGGCCCTCCCCGGCACGCCCGAACGCCGTGACGAATCCCCCGAGCGAATCGACCACCAGAATCCGCATGTCACCACCGTCCGGGCCGACATCGGTGATGTGAAGGTTGCCGGAAGCGTCAAAAGCCAGGGAGGTGATAGAGGTCAACAACTCCCATTCGGCTCCCCCACCACCCACTCGAAACACGTCCTCGAACTCGGCGGAGAGTGGAACATCTTCCGCCGGGAGCTCAACGACGGTGACCTGGGCGGTCAGGCGCAAGGGCAAGGCCCAGCAGAGCAGACAAACGGCACACCGGATGGCGTTGCCGAGTCGAATAGTGCGCATTGGGGGTCTCCGCGAGGGCCGGATCGACATGCAGGTCGCGCTCATGGTTTCATCTCCGTTGCTTGTCATCTCCCGCTTCCAGGCTCCAGCGCGGTCGACTGTTCCAAGATACCTCATCTACGAGCGCTACCTCGCCGACTGACCCCATGGAACGCCACGGGTCGTCGCTGATGGTCCAGCCGGCGGACAGGTCGACTTCCAGTATCTTCCTATGGGATCCCGGGAATGTCCACAAACAGGAGGCGCGTCCCATCGAGCCCCCGCCATCCCAAGAGGATGTGGTCGCCGTCTACGATCATGATGGGAGCGGAGCGCACAGGCAGAACGACCTGATCTCCGGTTGCCGCTCGTGTGAGCAGCCGGGGCACATTGCCGTCGGGTGCATTCGCCAGGTACACCATCTCGCCGTCGGTCGTCACGGAGACCCGCACGAACGGCGGCATGTACTCCGGCAGTTCGACTTCGATGCCGCGTTGCCGGGCCTGTTCCTTGATCGCTTCGATTTCCGCCTTCTGGTCTACCGTCATTTCCGGCATCGGGAGCCGTTCGATCCACTCGTGGCACTCTTCGCCCAGCGGGGCACCGTCGAAACCATACAGCTCAAGGCAATCGAGGTAGGGTTGGCCGAAGACGAATCCGTTGGGATGTGGACCCAACACCACTCTTCCCGTGGTTGGCGCCCCCCGTTCCTGGGAAAGCGAGGACACCTCGGTGAGCAAGCCGCTACGTGCTTCGTGCAGGACATGGTAGGAGGTGTCTTCCCGGTTGGGACACCTGACCAGAAACAACAGGAAGCCCGACAGGGAAAGGGCTTCCTCGATGCTACAACTACTGCGGATACGGACAATCCGGTCCTCGTAGTGTTGGCCTTCGAGGCCGAAAATGCGGAGTGATTGGCCATCAGTTATCACGATCGAGTCGCCGTGCATCACGATCTCGCCGGGAATCCCCCGGAACTCGCCGGGTCCCTCGCCCTTACGACCGAACGTGCGCACAGAGCCCGTAGCAGCGTCCAGACGATGAACCCAGGGGCCATATATGTCGATCGCGTACCACACGCCATCACGCACCACGGCATCGGATACCGACAGTACCTCCTGGAACAGCACCGCTTCCGCGGGAGCCTCCATGGGGTCATGGTCCGGCGGGGTCACTGCCGGCGCCGAATCGGGCGATGGGCGATTCCAAACCATCACCGCGACCAGCAGGGCGACAAACCCTGAGACGACGATGAACCGGCGGACCTGCCAACGGGAGCTGTGCATGGCACCACTCCTTTGTGTGCCCGCAGTCGAAGGGCGCGGGCGTTCCCTGTTCATGGATAGATCCCGGAGCCAAAGCGTGCAAGACTTGTACGCACGCAAAAGGCGATGACCCCAGGGCACAGGCCCCGCGATCCCCCGCGGGGCGTCCAGGAACTGACGGGCACGCCCGACGACGATCAAACCCGTAACGAAAAGTCCGTTCCTTACGACAATCCTAAAGAAAGTGAACAGCTATTCGCGTTCGTAAAACCGGCGACCGAGGGAAGCATAGCAATGATTCTTTCGCAACAGGGACGCCAACGAAAGCAAGAGCCTCGAATCTTTCCTACGACAACGCCAAGGTTCGGATTCCACCCGACGACCCCACCTGCCAGCGACACCTCAGAGTGTGCTCCCGGTGCGTCCATCAGCGACTGTCCTGAAAACGTCGAACGCCGTCGCGGCCCTGAATCACGGCCAACGACGACGGTCTTCCCGTCCTCGTCAAGGCAGGCCTGGCGCACGTCCACACGAGCGCTACCTCGCCGTCTTGCGTGAAGGGAC
>JAPOOQ010000287.1 GCA_026713345.1 Gemmatimonadota bacterium
AGCGGATCCAGCCGTTCGTCGAGACGGTGGCCCTGCTGGAGCGGCTGGGGGCGAAGAACAATCATCGCTGCGTGAGCTGTTGAGGGGGAGGCGGGGAACGCTTTCTCCAGCCGGATTGCACGGTTTCGACCTGAGAAGTGTCCATTAGGCACGTGGTTCGAGTGGCGAGAGCCGCCACGTGCACTGATGTGACGGGGAACACCCTCCCCCGAAAGACTTTTGGGCACCAGCACAGGGTTGCGATGCTGATGGGCGACATGTTGGCAACACACGAAGCGAGACTGCTGGCCACGGCTGGTATCGTGCTTATCATGGCTTGTGCCGATTCGCCGACGGGGGACGTCAGCGACGCCCGCCGGCTCTCCGCCGAGTTCACCGAAGACTTCCAGATCGGCGACGATCCGTCGGAGCGGCAGTTCGTACGGATCAGCTCCATGGCCTTTGCTCCGGACGGACACCTGGTGGTGGTCGACCGCGACGACTTTGCCGTGGTGGTACTCGATCGCGACGGCCGCGAAGCGCTCGCTTGGGGGGGTGAGGGAGAAGGGCCGGGCGAGTTCGAGACCGAGCCGAATCACCTGGCCGTATCGGACGAGGGCAACGTGGCGGTGAGCAGCTTTAGGCGTGTGGACGTGTTCACGCCGGACGGCGCACCGGTCGGGCAGCATCTGCTCGATGACCTCAGTGTCGATGAGGTCGCGTTCGACCAGAACGGCGACGTGGTGGCAGGGGTTACTTCCGGCGGAGGGCTGTTCAGCCGAGAGGAGAGCCACACACACCTCATGCGGCTTCGCGACCGCGACACTCTCTGGTCATTCGCGCCGATCCCGCCCCAGCCCAATCTTGCGTTTTTCCTTGCCGGTACACTCATCGCAAGACTTGATGATGCCAGGGTCGCGACGGCGATGGACGATCGCTACGAAATCGACATCCGCGACGGCTCGACCGGCCGGGTAGTGGGTCGCGTCACCCGGAATACCTTGCCCAGGACAGTGACGGAAGAGCTCAAAACCGGCACAAGGGAAGCCATGATCGGCGTTGCCGGTGACAACTCCTCCACGGCCGAAGTCTACGAGAGCATGGTGTTCGGAGAGTCGCTGCCGGTTTTCGCCGGCATATTTCTCGGCCCACCGAATGGGGCGGTATGGGTGCGCCGAGGCATCGGGGTCGGGGACGAACTGGCACCACCAGTCGGCAACGTCGTCGGAGAGTGGTCGCTCCAGCTCTACGACATTTTCGACGGCGACACCTACGAGTACATTGGCACCGTGGAGGCCCCCGAGGGTCTCAGCCTCATGGCCGGCGACTCGGATTCTGAGCGCGTCGCTGGCGTCCACCGAGACCCGCTGGGCGTCCACTCCGTGCGTGTGCTGCGCGTGGGGGTCGAGGGCCGGTGAGCCCCCTTCGACGCCGACTTGGCCAGTCCATTGCACCGGGTACGCGCCGCCACCGTTGCTGCTGAGCGGGAAGGACGGTCGGAGTTCAGGCTTCCCGAGAGCGTCCGAGCCACGGCACTCCTGTCTGACGGGCGTTTCGCCAGGTCGGCAGACCGCCATGCGCCTTTGGTCGACACGTGAGGATGTTGCCACCATCACCATTGACCCGACCTGCCACAACACCGGAATCAGGATCCGCTCCTCCGGGATTCCGGAAGTGGCTTCGGGCCATCGCGGTCGCAGTACTGCCCTGGCTGGCATTGTTGGTGCTCGTCAGGCCGCTTGCGACCCCCGAATGGCCGCCTTTTGAATGGTCGGGGTCCCTGTCAAGATGGGTGGCGGGTGTCATCGGCGATGTCGGCTTCTTCGTGCCATTCCTGCTCTTTGCCGGTGGATCGGCTCTGGTACGAGTGCTTGGATTCTCCCGGCGGCTGGTTAGAATCGCAGTAGTGGGCGGCTTCTTCGCGGCAGCCCTGGCCTACGGGTGCACGGCGATCTTCAAACCGATACTGGTGCATCGAGCCCTGGCAGAGCGGCTCCCTGATATCGAAGAAGTGCAGCCCTTTGGGCCCGACACACCGACCGGTCTTGTCCGCAATCTCCGCTTCGTAGAGCAGAATCCGCCAACGGAGTTCAGCCTCAGCACAAACCAGACGCGCAACCGTCCGCCGGAGACGCTCGCTTGGGCGTTGCACCGTCCCATTGCGCTGGCGGTGTTCGGGATCATCAACCTGTTCCTGGGAGCGCTGGCCGCCGAAGCGACCGCCCGCATGGGCCGGCCTGCTCAATGGAATACACGATTGGCCATAGGCGTCTTTGGAGCCGTGGCCTTCTTTCTGCTGCAGGAGATGGGGTCACCGATCCAATCGTTTCTCCGGGGTGATGCGATGGGATCGGGGGCCCTGGCTGCCTGGGGTCCGATGGCATTGCCGGTGGCCGAAGCGTTCCTATTCGGGTTTCTGGTGTGGAAGCGACGCAGGTGAGCTGCGTGGGGTCACCTGAAGACCCGGCGGAGCCAGCCAGCCCGAACCGAGAGATCGACATCGGTGCGTTCCGCAGGGGTGAGGGGTTTGAAACCGTCCTGGAGCAGTTCGGCCCATTGATTCACTATGTGGCTCACCACTACGCGGTCGATGGCGATGAGGTGGAGGACCTCTATCAGGAAGCCTGTATACGCATCTACGAGCGATGCCACACATTCCAGGACGGCTCGCTCCCTGTCTGGATCTACCGGACTGCGGACCGTTGCTGCCGCAACCTGGTCCGGGCTCGCAGGTCAAGGCAGGCTGCGACGAATCGTTACTCTGCCATGTACCCGAGTGACGTCGCGGCCCCGGCAGCACCAACCAGCCCCTGGAGACACGTGCTCAGGGCGGAAGCCGAAGCGCGACTCAGACGGGCACTCGCCCGGCTCAGCGAGCGCCAGGCGCACGCGTTCGTCCTCACTCAGGTCGAAGGGTACTCCGCTCGCGAAGCAGCCCGAATCATGGGTGCCGCGGTTTCAACGATAAGATCCAACGTGCGGCATGCCCGGAAGAAGCTCAGGAAATACTGGACGGAGGAAGCGTGAGCTGTCCCGATTTGACTTCATTGGGCAGGGTCGCCGCCGACAATACCGATCCGGCGCTGTTGCGACACCTTCAGCAGTGCGCCACGTGCCGGCGGGACCTGGAAATGGCGGAGGCCGTGCGCAGAGTCCTGTACCCCGACATCATGGTGCCAACACGGCTGAATGCGCGTGTGATGGAGCGCGTCCGGGCCCGTGCAGCAAGGCTGAAGCGGCGCGCGGGTCCGCCGGACCTCCTCATCACTGGCATTCTGGCTGGCGCGGGCTCGTATGCTGCCGTCGTGGCCACCGCTGGAGAAGGCTTCCTCGCGTCGAACCCCCATGCGGTGGTCTTTGGGGTGATCGGCGGCGTCATCGTTGCGTGGTATCACCGGTGGAGGAGCGACAGAGAGCGAGCGCGGGTGGATCGGCGGCTGATCGACAGGCCGACCGCCGTCTGATTGGGGGTGAGTCTGGAGGGGCTCGCCCCGCCGTTTCCACCACCGCCTGCGCCTGCGTGCATGCCATGGTGGTCAGAGAAGCTTTCGGACGCCAAGCCCGCAGTCAACGCGCCGGCGGAGCGTTCGGCAGAATACCCTCGCACGGCTCTCCGCTATACCGCCGGATCGGGTGCATGGCGATCTTCGGCGACGAGTTGGGCCGAATGTTCCGGCGAATCCTTCCCTGGCTGTCCCGGGTCTCGGTGACGAGATCGTAGAACACCAGGGCGCTGTCTGCACGGATGGCGGCCGGGGCAAAGAGCATGTTACCGTCCGCGTGGATGAGTGCGTAGCAACCGGTCTCAGGGTTGATGATGCTCCCGTGCGTACGCGAATCGGCGCCAAGGATGACGAGGTTGTCATGGTCGTCGAGCGAGACCCTTGCCCTCCGTGACCAGTGGGGGCAGGGCTCTCCGGCGATCATGCATGGCCTTGATGATGCGCCTTCAACGGGGACCTGCAGGCTGTCCACGCTGCCGTCCAGCCGGTATATGGTTACGGTGGCGGGTCCCTCCTCCTGGGCCGCCACGACGAAGGCGGCATCGTCCGTGCAGACGATGTGGGTTTCGGCCAGGAGCATGGTGCTGATCCCGATGCCCTCGGCCACTGTGGTTGCGCGGATGTACTCGCCGCTCTCGCCCACGGAACCGAGCACCTGGCCCTCGCCGTTCGGGCCGCGCCGCAACACGCCGCCCTGAGTAGCCACTGCCGGCGCCCCGCCGAAGTCGCACACACGTTGGCTCGGCGGACGAACCGGGGACCAGTTGGCCAGGTAGTTACCAGCCGGGTCGAACTCGAGCACACGGAGGTACCCGGAGATGTAGGTGCCCCCGTCCGGCTTGATCGCTATGCCCTGTCTTCCGTCCTTGAGCTCCTGCGGGCCATCGCCCCTCGGGGTCGAGACCGTCCTGACGTGTTCTCCTGTTTCCAGAGAGAATACCATGATCCCGTCCGGCTCCTCCCGGTCGCTCACGTACAACAGCTTCCTATCCCAATCCACTGCTGCAAGTCCACGGTACATGGACCTCCATTCGTCGTCGATGATCGTTCGGCCGGACTCCGTGTCGATCTTAACGACCTCCTGGGCGTGCACGTCGCTGCCCGCGGCGATGAGCGCGAGGGCGGCCCCGAGGAGCGATAGCCTTGGCATGGCCGGTTCCTTTCCGGTTGACAGCTGTTTAGCCCGTACTAGTCAATAGACACCTCCCGGGCGAAAAACGTGCAATCGGTCGCTACTGCATCCACGCTCCGTCCGGGCTGGGGGTCCACGAGCCGTTGCGGCCGTGGGAGGCCCGCGTGTATGCTCACGATGACATCAGCTGGGAAAGCAACTCGGCCTGGACGAGGGAGAGAGCCATGACCGCAAGACGGATTGTACGGAGGCTGGCAGCCCAGGGAGCGGGTCTTCGCGGCGGCTCTATCCCCGGACTGTTCGGGTTTGGGCTGGTTGGTCTCCTCGCCGCACTCACCCTTTTCCCAACCCCCGCCTCCCCCCAGGTCCCCCCCGAGACCGAAGCCCGCCTCAGGTCCATCTTCGAGGCAGGGGATTTCAACGCCCGGTCGTTCCAGGCGACCTGGCTGCCCGACGGATCCGGATACACGACACTGGAGGCCCCCACCGGAGCTTCGCAGCGCGAACTGGTGCGCTACGATGCCGCCAGCGGCGACCGGACGGTCCTCGCCTCGCTCTCCGGCCTCACGCCATCCGGGGCCTCGGAGCCCTTGAACATTTCCGGCTATCAATTCGCCCCGGACGGCAGCTGGGTGCTCCTCCAGGCCAGGGGGAACGGCTCCTGGATGTTAGAATGGGCTACGTCCACGCTGAAGCAGGTGGAGGCGGGGGGCGGGAACACGATCTCCCCGGACGGGGGCCGGATCCTGTTCGGCCGCGGCGGGGACCTTCACGTCCATGACCTCGCGGCTGGCCAGACAACCCGACTAACCTGGACCACGGCCGAATCCGTCTCCAACGGCCGGGCGGTATGGAGTCCCGACGGCAACCGGGTCGCCTTCGTCCAGTCCGACGCCTCCGGGGTACGGATGAGGTCGATGCTCGTCCCCACCGATCCCTCGTATCCCGAGCTCCGGGAAGTCCGATTCGCGAGGGTGGGGGAGACGATCGCGAAGCTCAGGGTGGGAGTGGTGGACGCCGAAGGCAGGGAAGTCCGCTGGATTTCCATCCCGTCCCCAAACGAGGGCTTCTATCTCGGGCAGGTGAGCTGGGCCGGGAACTCCGAGGAGCTGCTGGTGGAGCAGTTCAGCCGGTTTCGGGACGAGCGGGACTTCTTCATCGCCAACGTGAGGACGGGCGAGGTGAAGCGGATCTACCACGAGTCCGATCCGGCCTGGGTGATCGCCAGCTATCGGTTGAACGCCGGGCTTGAGTGGATCCGAGGGGGCGACTCCTTCCTCTTCCTGACCGAGAAGGACGGGTGGCGTCACTCCTACGTGTACTCGCGGGACGGGCGGGAGGAGCGGCTCCTGACCCCGGGGCCCAGCGACGTCATGGAGCGGGGACCGGTCGATGAGGGGGAAGGTTGGTTGTACTTCTTCGCCTCGCCCGACAACGCCACCCAGCGGTACCTCTACAGGGTCCGGCTGGACGGTGCCGAAGGGCCCGAGCGTGTCACTCCCGAAGACCAGCCGGGGACCCACTTCTACGACTTCTCCCCCGACCTTCGGTGGGCCTTCCACACCTATTCCACCTTCGACACCCCCCCGGTGACCGCGCTGGTCAGCCTGCCGGACCACCGTGTCGTTCGGGTCCTGGAGGACAACGCCCGAGTCCGGCGCCGTGCCGAGGCCACGATCGCCCATCCCACGGAGTTCCTGGAGCTGGATATCGGGGACGGCATCGTGATGGACGCGTGGATGATCAAGCCGCGTGACTTCGATCCTTCCCGCCGGTACCCGGTCTTCATCTACGTATACGGGGAACCGCACGGCCAGACGGTCCTCGACCGCTGGTCCACCCGGAACAACTACCACCGCGCCATCGCGGACCTCGGGTACCTGGTCGTGTCGATCGAGAACCGGGGCACGCCGGCGCCGAAGGGCGCGGCGTGGCGGCGGGCGCCCTTTCCGACGATCGGTGTGCAATCGACGGAGGAGCATGCGGCGGGCGTCCGCGAGCTCGGCCGGATGCACCGCTACGTGGATCTGTCCAGAGTGGGGATCTGGGGATGGAGCGGCGGCGGATCGAACACCCTGAATTCCCTGTTCCGAAAGCCCGATGTCTACCACGTGGGGATCGCCGTGGTCCCCAAACCGCAGCCTCACCTCTACAACGCGTGGTTCCAGGAGATCTACATGGAGACCCTGGAGACGAACCCGGATGGGTACCGCGTCTCGGCGCCGATCAACTACGCCGAAGGGCTCGAGGGGGACCTGCTCATCATCCATGGGACCGGGGAGACGAATACGCACCTGGAGATTGTCGAGGGGCTGGTGGACCGGCTGGTGGAGTTGGGCAAGACCTTCGACTACATGACGTATCCGAACCGGAACCATGGGTTGTCGGAGGGGGAGGGGACTGCGGTGCATCTGCGGATGCTGATGGTGCGGTATTTGCTGGAGCATCTTCCGGCGGGGGGGAGGGCTGGCGGCTGAGTTAGTCGTTGCCCTCCGCCAATCCCATCACAGCCAGCGCCAGCGCCTGCGTGCACGCCACGAGATCGTCCACGGAGCAGGACTCATCCGGCTGATGCGCTTCCTCCAGCGGCCCCGGCCCGTACGCCACACAGTGCTCGACGCCGGCGATGCGCGCGAAGTGCTTCTGATCGTAGGTGCCGGGACTCGCGACCAGGGTGGGTTCGCGGCCGCGCACGGTGCGGATCGCCTTCGATAGCGCTGCGACCACCGGTGACCTGGGCGGCGTCTGCACGGGGTGCACCACCATGCGGTCTTCGACGGTGAGGCGTCGGCCGGGGACTGCGGCGCCCACGCGTGCAACCAGATCCGCGATCTCCGCCTGCACTTCGTCAAAGGACTCTTCCGGAATGAAGCGGCGGTCGAAGGTCGCCGTGCACCGGTCGGCCACGCAGGGGGACTGGACGGATTCTCTGGACTGACCGCCCTCGACGGCGTTGACGTTGAGCGAGGGCCGGCGGGCGGCTGCGGGAACCACCGGCAACGTGCTGTGACGAGCCGCCAGCCGCGGCGCGAGGTCGGTGCGGAAGGCCTCGAGCACGGCTCCCATGTCCTCGATGGCGTTGCGACCCAGGTGCGGCATGCTCCCGTGCGCGGTGCGGCCCCGCGCGACGACATCGAACCAGTAGACGCCGCGGTGTCCCACGCACACCCGCTCCGGCCCGAAGGGCTCCGGGATGATCGCGTAGTCGGTGTTGCGCGCGGAAATGACGCCCGTGCGGCAGAGGTGGGCCACCCCGGCGAAGCCACCGCTCTCCTCGTCCACGGTGCCGCTGATGTCGACCGCGCCCCCGAGGTCGATCCCCACGCGGCGGACCGCCTCGACCGCGAAGACCGCCGCCGCGATCCCCGACTTCATGTCGGAGGCGCCGCGCCCGTAGATGCGTCCGTCCCTGACCACGCCGCCGAACGGGTCGACCGACCAGCCGTCGCCCGGGGGCACCACGTCGAAGTGTCCATTGAGGTGGATGCGCTTCGCGGAACCCGCCCCCACCCCCCTCCCCACCACGTTCACGCGCGGATGCGCGGCCGTGTGTTCGGGCAGGCCGTCTGCTTCAACGTACTGCACGTCGAACCCCGCCTCCCCCAGCCGCCGCCCGATCAGCACGGCGCACTCCCGGTACGCGTCCCCCGGCGGGTTGACCGTCGGGATCCGGATCAGGTCGGCCGTGAAGCCGACGATTTCGTCGCGTGCGGCCTCGACCTCCTTGAGGACCTGGTCGGTC
>JAPOOQ010000288.1 GCA_026713345.1 Gemmatimonadota bacterium
CGGGGGATTACGCAAGCGGAGCTGGCGGAGAAGGTTGGCATTTCGCGAAGCACCTTGGTCTGCGTCGAACGCGGGAAACCCGGGGCCGCGATAGCCATTTACTTCGGCGTCCTGTCTGCACTGGGACTGCTCGATTCCGTCCGCGGAGTCGCCGACCCCGATTCCGACATGGCGGGTGCGCGGCTGGGATTGGCAAGACTGCCCGGTGGGGGCCGGGCTCCCAGCGACCGATGATTGCCGAAAGGGTCCGGGGGGCTTGGGTCCAAGGCTTAGCCCCGGACAGGCGGAAGGACCGGGATCCGTTGTCTCCGTTAGCCCTTTCCCGGCTCACCCTCTGGACCTATCGAACGCGATCTCGCCACCTCCCATATCCTGATGGCCAGTCTCTCCGATACCCCTCTCGATGAGCTCCGCCAGCCATTGAGCGCGCCAGTACCGTAGATCCTTCACGCCACGCCAGAAGTGAATCCGCAGGACGTACCGGAGGAGATGCATCTGCCACAGGTCGTCAAGGTCCCACCAAGTCGTTCGGACGAATGAGACTAACCCGAAGACGTGGCTCCACCGCCTTCGTATCCGCTCAGACGAGTCGTCGAAAACCTTCTTGCGGACCGCATTCGTCAGCTCCTCAACCTTGGCCGCCACGCGAGTCCTGCGGGCCGTGTTGAACGGTCCCCTGCCTGACAGATCCCTTGACTCAGGGTCAAGGCAGTCGGTCAGGTCCACGACGATAAGTCCCCCATGGTATCGGCTGTTTCGTAGCTGATTGGCCGCCTTCGATACACGGTCACGAGCGCGGTCCAGATTCGCGGGTCGCTTTACCTCGACGGCGTACTCCTTCGTCGCATTCTTCAAGATGAAGTCCGGGTTTGTCCCTTCGGGGCCGTCCATACGAACTCCCGTGAACGCCCCGGATCGCGTCAGCGTCGCACCGGTCCAAAGTTCGCTTTGGTACTGGTACGCCCTGTCGCGGGTGTGTCCAAGCGTCCCGAAGACAGCTTGCTGGAGATTCCGGCGAAGCGGACGTAGTCTCTCGTCAGGAAGTACCCAGCTGATCTCCACAAACTCTTGGGCATCACGAGCGGCCTGGGCAATCATGGCACGGCGGCTGGCGCATTCGGGAAACGACTCCTCCGAAACCAACTCGCGCAAGAGTTTCACGATCTCGGGCAATCGACTCGTGGGCGGGATTCGGATACCCCACTGTCGCATCGTACCGATCGCTCCCTCCAACTGATCGGCCAGATCTCCCATTCTCGGCGGCGTGAGGATTCCGTTGGCGGGATTATCGACTGTCATTCCCGATTCTCACCTCCCTGTTTCGTGGTTGCGTCACCGTGGATCACGGGGTATCGTACTGATTCGTGAAGTCTACTGTCAAGTACACCCTGGGGCCAGCCAGTCTGGAGCGAGGGACGGCCTACATGGAGGGCTGACCTCAGGGGGGGAGTGAACTGCCTTCGGAAAGGAAAGCAAGCGAATGAGTAACGAGATCAGCGAGCTGACAGCTCTTGTCGAGAGAATACGTCGTGGAAGGTATTGGAAATGGACACAGGCGCGGGCCATCGTAGACTTACTAGAAATCAATTTTCCGAGACCTATGACCAAGTGGGAGATCGCCAACGAGATGCAGGAATGCGGATACGAGTTCGGAGCCCTCACCTTTGAACCCGAGAAGTCGGTTGGTGTCGTGCTCGCCAAGCTCCACGGGCAGGGGAAGGTGAGGAAAGTCACAGACGGACATGGCGGTGAGTACCCCGCTGAGGCTACTTGGACAATATCCCCAGCAAGCCAGTAGGGACCAGAATGGCAAGGCCGGAGGGAGCTTACTGATGCGACTGGACCACACACAGCTTCGGCTCGGGCTGCGGGAGGGCGAAACCACGATCGGCCATGTCCTGGGCAGAATACGTAGCGAGAGCCGGGACGAGTCCGAGAAGGGTCGCTGGTTCGAGAGCCTCGTGATGCGCGTGCTGACAGACAATCCGGAATACGAGATCGAGTCAGTGTATCGCTGGGCGGACTGGCCAGAGCGAGTGGCCGAAACGGGG
Organism: Gemmatimonadota bacterium; assembly: GCA_026713345.1. Taxonomy (GTDB): domain Bacteria; phylum Gemmatimonadota; class Gemmatimonadetes; order Longimicrobiales; family Gaopeijiaceae; genus Bin94. The sequence continues at coordinate 2,052 of JAPOOQ010000288.1, forward strand.
CTGGACGGTCGTGACATCGGCATCGACCTCGTCGCAAGGCACGGGGACGGTAGCTGGATCGCGATTCAGTGCAAGTGCTACGCGCCAACCGCTCGCGTCGGCAAGGGGCAGATCGACTCCTTCCTCGCTGTGTCGCAGCGACCGGCGTTTTCCATGCGGTGGATCGTCGCAACCTGCCCTTGGACCAGGACAGCCGAGGCCCAAATCGAAGGCATGTCGCCGCCGGTGCGGCGTATCGACTTCCTACGGCATGGCGACGACGCGGTTTCCGAGGACGTCGCGGCACGGCCGGTGCGCGATCCCTGGCCGTTGCAGGCGGAAGCCATCGCGGATGTAGTTGCCGGGTTGGAGAACCACGACCGCGGGCGTCTCATCATGGCCTGCGGAACAGGCAAGACGTTTACGTCCTTGCGAATCGCCGAGCGGGTGGTTCCCTCGGGCGGACGCATTCTTTTTCTCGCTCCGAGCATCGGGCTGGTGTCGCAAGCCCGAAGGGAGTGGCTGCGGCACACGGCCGCGCGGTTGGACTGCCGGGTGGTCTGTTCGGACCGAACCGCAGGAGGGCGCGGCGAGAGCAACGACATCGGTATGTCCGAGCTGGAGTGTGCGGTAACCTCGGATCCCGAGGACATCGCGTCCGTGCTGTCGGCCGAGAGTGACAAGACGCGCGTTGTCTTCTGCACCTACCAGTCCTTGCACTGCGTGACCCAGGCGCAATCCGACTACGACGCACCGCCTTTCGATCTGGCGCTGATGGATGAGGCGCACCGCACCACCGGCGTCACGGCGGTACCTGGCCAGGCCGTGGAAAGCGGGTTTCGCACTGTCCACGACGCCGACCAGCTGAAGACTTCCAGCCGGCTCTACATGACCGCCACACCGCGCATCTACAGTGCTTCCTCGAAGCAGGCGCTCGCTACCAAAGGCATCGAGACCGTCGATATGGACGACCTCGACGTGTATGGTCCGGAGTTGCATCGCCTCACGTTTCGCCAAGCGGTGAACGCCGGCATCCTGTCGGACTACCGGGTGATCGTGCTCGGGGTGCACGAAGACGCCGCGCCCCCCGGCGTGAGAAGCCAACTCGTTTCGTTGGGAGAGCGTCACGAAGAGACTTCGTCCCGACCGCTCATCGTCACGGACACGGACGTCACTCGACTCTTCGGAACGTCGCTCGCCATCAATGGTGTGACCGAGGGCCCCGAGGCCGAGCGGCCTGGACGTCTCCACCGGACCATCGCCTTCGCCAACTCCGTCGCGCGCTCGAGCTACTACGCAGAAGGAATGAAGCTCCCCGAGCTGCGCAAGATTACCACCCGGCGACTTCGTCGAGCCGACTCGGATGCTGCACCGTCGATGCCCGTCGAGTCGCGACACCTCGACGCATCGGACAGCGCCTTAGTCCGGAATCAAGCGTTGCGCGATCTGGCTCGGGCTGGAAACGAGGGTGTAGCGCGGATCCTCTTCAACGTTGGATTGTTCGGAGAAGGGGTGGATGTGCCCTCCCTCGACGCCATTGTGTTCATCGAGCCACGCCAGAGCCAGGTGGACATCGTGCAGGCGGTCGGTCGGGTGATGCGACGAAGTGAGGGCAAGCGTTTCGGCTACATCGTGGTGCCGGTCCCCATCGAGCCTGGGGCGGACCTTGCCGGTGCGTTGACCGAAGGGACCGATGGATACCAGGCTTTGGGGAAGGTCCTTCGCGCGCTCGCGGCGCACGATGGTCGTCTTGCGGAGGATTCTGCACGCTTCGTTCAAGCCAGTGTGGTTGGCCCAGGGGCCGGAGACGGGAGGGACGATGACGAAGGAGGCCAGGTTCTGCTCGATCTGTCGGATGCAAGCCAGGGCATTTACGCCCATGTCGTGGCAGCGTCCGGGCTCGGCAAACCGGGCCTGCAGACGTCACAGGACATCGAATACGCGGTGCGAACGAGCGCGCGCTTGCTTCAGGAAGGGGACTTGGCCGCTGATCTGGCGGAGGCGCTCGGTCTGCCCGCCGAAGCCGGTGCACGAGATATTTCAACTATCGCCGCCCTACTTCTCGTCAACGCATGTCTGCTCCACCGCAGACTGAGCAAGACACCCGGCATGGAGCGCTTGCCCAAGCTCAACGAAATCGGGCGCGCGCGCGATGTGGCCGCGGTTCTCCAGTCAGCCTGGCGTGCCATCCTCGAGCGCGACTACGCACCGGTATTCGAGCCTCCCCTGGCGGTCCTTGAAGTTCTGCCGCCGCGACGTTGGGTGGATCATGCCCTTCGGATCCTCGCCGAGCGCGCCAACTTGGTGGCGGATTCGCTGAGCGAACTCGGGTACGATCATTCGGGGCCGCTCTACCACCGCATTCTCCCGCACGGCAAGAGCTACGGTGCCCTCTACACCAAAAACCTGTCCGCGCTGATGCTGGCGCGTCTAGCGCTCGGCCCGCAGTTCTGCGATTGGAGCGATCCCAAGGCCGTCACGGCGCTCCGCATCATGGATCCCGCCTGTGGCACGGGAACTCTCTTGATGGCGGCGCTTCACGTGATCAAGTCGCGCGTCCGAGAAGCCGGCGGAGAAGGTTGGGATCCGGCAACGCTGCACCGCGAGCTGGTCGAGAATGTTCTGGCGGGCCTTGATGTCAACCGGACCGCCACACAGCTCGCGGCCTGCAATCTGACGCTCGGTGCGCCGACGGTGGACTACAGGCGAATGAACCTGCTAACGCTCAAGCACGGTCCACAGCCGGACGGAGGGGTCCGGACGGGGTCGTTGGAGATAGTCGGGACAACCGATCATGAAGGGTCGGTTCAGGCGCTCATTCGGCCGTTGCGAAGCATGGGAGGGCTGGCGGCGGAACAGGTCGACCACGCTGAGGACGTGGAGTTTCCCCTGAGCGGCCTTGATCTGGTGATTATGAACCCGCCGTTCACGAACAACAAGCAGAGGAACCGCCAGTTCGGTGCCGAAGTGACAGAACGGATGCAGAGGCGCGAGCTTGGAATTCGCAACGATCTGATGCAGCGAGATCCCGACGCGGCCAGCGTCATCGACTCCAACAGTATAGGAACGTTCTTTACTCCCCTGGCAGACATTCTACTCGACGGGGGACGCGGTTGTCTGGCGACCGTTGTTCCGGCTACTGCCTGCACCAACACGTCCGGACTGGCGGAACGCCAATTGCGATCGCGCCGGTTCCATATCGAGCGGATCGTGACTTCTCACGACCCCAAGCGGATCAGCTTCTCCGAACACACGAGCATTCACGAGTGTCTACTGGTCGCTCGTCGATGGTCTGGCGGCGAAAAGCCCCCCACGGAGTTCGTCTCCCTCCGGAAGATGCCGTCAACGCCCGAGGAAGCGTTGGCGGCGGCCGACGAGATCCTGCGCGGCGAGTCCCACGAGTGGGGGAGACGCATCCAGTGGCCGAGTCAACTCGTTGAAGCTGGCGACTGGACGCCGGTGCAGTGGTGGGACGGCGAGTTGGCCGAAGTGATTCGTCGTATCGAGGCGTCGCCACATCTTGAACCGATCGGGCAGCACTGGGATATCGGGCCGGCCGGACAAGGAATCAGGGGTGCGTACCGGAAGTGCGACATGAGCGCACAGGGCGCAGCAAGGCTGTTTTGGTCGGTCAGCGCACAGTCGCGACGGACGATGTACGGTGAGCCCGAACAATGGGCTTGCCCGAAAGGTGGGAAGGAAGAGCTCGCCCGTCGATACTGGCAGCGGCGTAGCAGCGTTTTGGTCGCGATGAAACACGACACCATCAGCGGTCGCCTAGTAGCCCTCAGGACACCAGAGCCATCCATTGGATCGGGGTGGGTTCCAGTTCAGGTTCCTGACGAGCGCGTGGGCAAGGCGGTGGTGGCCTGGTGGAACTCCACGCCAGCTCGGCTCATGCTTCTGAACCGGCGCACTCGGAAGCTCACGTACCCCAGCTGGTCTCTGGATCAGTTGCGACAGATTCAGATTCCGAAACCCGAGAACCACGAAGCGTGGGACATCCTCGCGAAGGCATGGGAGCAGGCCAGCGACATGGAACTCCTTCCGATTGCGCGCGCCGAGGTCTGCCGAGCGCGTCAGGTCATTGACGAAGCGGCGAGCCGAGTTCTCGGTGTCACGACCGATCAGGTTCGCGACTGGCGCCGCCGCCTCGCGAGCGAGCCGACCGTCGGGAACCTGCCGGCCGAACCCCGTTCGGATGGTGGCACAACTGCCGGTACACCCCTACTAGGTACACTCGCGAGGAGCGAATCAACCACGAGGAAACCATGAGCAACACCGACGATGGAGTCAGTCCGTTCGACGAACGGATCGGGAAATTCGAGGCTGGGGAACGCAAGCTTCGCCGCGTTATTGCAAAGGCCGCTTTTGGGACGGAGGCCGAGGCGGAAGAGCACACGAGCCTCCCAACGCCGGTCGAGGAACTAGTGGACGACTTTGTTGGGTTCGTGCAGGGATCCTCGGACCTCTTCCTCGACGCGCACATGGGGAGTATCCTGGTAGGGAGGCTATTGATCCTTTGGCACGAAGGTCGCGTCAAACACGCCGTCCGCGATGAGACACCGACACAGTACCTGCAGAGATTGGAGGCTTTCGCTCCTCGCCTCCTCGATGATGGCTACAGATGCCCGAGAGAATTCGTGGAGAGCTTCATCGCGGAAGTCGAAACCCAGCTTGCGAAGGTCGGTAGCCAAGGTACGTAGGATCGTGGCTTCGCCCGATGTCGAAGTCGATCCAGAGACGCTTCGCTGACTGCTGCGTTTTTCCTGACGTGGCCTCTGCGATACGGCCTGTCCGACAGCGGCAATGGCTGGCATGTCCGGCGGTTCTCCTCTCGGCCCAGCAGCACAGAGGGAAGTCGGTCCCCATTCATTAAACCTTAAAGGTGGAACAACCCTGCGTCCGCGGCAACCCCCCCCCCGGCGATTAGTTTTGGTCCCCCCGCGAGTAGTGGGGCTTGCGGGCGGTTGTTTCATCTGCGGGACGATCATCACGATGATCTTCGTCGATCACGCAACAGCTTCCGGCTTGCCCGCTTCACTTCGGGCTGGACCGTTGGGAAGTTCGCTCTCTGCGAGGTGGCTCGACTCACTTTAGGGCCGCCATCGGTATGAATGTCGCCCGGCTGGTCTTTTGCCGGGAATGGAAGTTTTTCGGGTTGGTCCTCTCCGCGCCGGGGATGGATCGGAGCACCCGGATGAAACCCGCATGGTAGGGGGTCTCGGCCAGCTTCGTTTTCACCCACTCGCTGGTGTTGGCGATCAGGATGCCGTTGCTGTTCGGCGCGAGGCGGAAGCCGATCTGCCGGAGCGCCTTGTCGGCGTCCTCGGGCTTCACGGTCTGGTCGCCCGTCAGGGTCCTTCCGGTAGCGATGGCGATCAGAGAGCCCACGGTGAGGCTGTGCATCTGGCCATCGACCCGGACGGTCTCGCGCGCCTGTAGCAGCTTGTTCAGCACGACGAGGCTCTCGTTCGACTCCTCCTCCTGCTGCCAGTCCATCCCGGCGAACGACAGGGCTCCGAGCCAGTCTGTCACTTCGCTCTCGCTCGGGATGTCGTCGCTCTGGCAGAACCACGCCCCGGCCGCGAGCGTTCCCATCTGGTCGCCCATGCGGGCGTCGCGGAACACCTGATCGGCCGAACTCTTGCAGACGTGCAGCAGCTCGTCCATGTGCCCGGAGCGGAACGCCTTCAAGGTTGCCGCGATCAGCTGGCGTCCGGCGACCCGGTGTATATGCCGCTTCAGCTGTCGCCGGAAGTCGATCCAGTCGCGCCGGCGCAGCACCGGGTCGATCTCGTTCGATCCCTTTAGCGGCAGCACACAGAACCGCGACTGGTCGGACGGTTCGGTGAGCCCGGAGGAGATGGATGCCAGCAGGAAGGATGACCGAACCTGGAACTTGAGCGACTTCCCGTGCTGCGTCCCCTTGATGACCTGCCCCATGGGGCTGGATGCGGATCGCGCCAGCTCGAGGATGCCGCGGACTGCTCCGCGGGCTCCCGGCGACGTGCCTTCCATCTCGTCGCAGACGACCGGCAGCGCGTCGTGCCCGAGGGTCTGGCGGATCCCCGCCTCCGTGGTGCGGCCCTGCCCGGCAATCACCATGTCCCCCAGGAGCGGCAGAATCATCAGCTCGATCACTTTCGTCTTGCCGCAGCCCTTCGTGCCGATGATCCAGATGTGGGGTCGCCAGTCCAGCGCCGCGCAGAACGGCGCGAG
>JAPOOQ010000289.1 GCA_026713345.1 Gemmatimonadota bacterium
CGACTGCATCGACAGGCCGGACACAAGACTGCACCCGACCAACGCGTCAGAAGCTCAATTCGCCACTTGCAATGCGGGAGCCATCCACACAGGACACGGCGGCGGGACATGCTCACGACCGCGAGCGGACCTCGATATCTCCCGAAGGCTGGATGCTCCTGCTACGATCCCTCGATGCGCCCCACATCGCTGTCCCCATCTCCTTCGACTGCGCGGATCAAGCCTTCCGCCCTCGACCTGATCGGCCATACGCCACTGATCGCCCTCGACCGCATCCACCGTGGCCCCGGCCGCATCCTGGCGAAGGCCGAGTTCATGCAGCCCGGTGGGAGCGTCAAGGATCGGGCGGCCCGTGCCATCGTCCTTGCCGCGCGTGAGGACGGGCGTTTGGCCCCCGGTGCGCCCGTTGTGGAGATGACCAGCGGCAACATGGGAGCCGGTCTCGCGGTGGCCTGCGCTGCACTGGGACATCCCCTCGTGGTCACGATGTCCGCCGGGAACAGCCCCCAGCGTGCCCGGATGCTCGAAGCGCTCGGGGCCGAAGTTATTCTGGTGCCGCAGATCGACGGAGCAGCTGGGCAAGTCACCGGGGCGGACGTAGACGCGGCGGCTGATGCGGCGGCGCGCATCGCGGAAGATCGGGGCGGCTATTACGTCAACCAGTTCCACGCGCCGGAGTGTATGCGCGCCCACCGCGAAACGACCGGGCCGGAGATATGGGAGCAATCCTCCGGCCAGGTCGATGCCTGGGTGGCCGCTGTAGGGACCGGTGCGACTTTCCTCGGAGTGGCGGCGGCATTGAGGGAACGTAATCCCCACGTGATCTGCGCCGCCGTCGAACCGGAGGGATGTCGCCCCCTGGCGGGATTATCAGTCACAAAGCACCGCCACCTCATCCAGGGCACAAGCTACGGAAGCATCCCCCCACACTGGAATGGTGATCTGATGGACCTGTCTATTCCCGTAACCGATGAGGAGGTGGAGCGCTGGCGTAGAGGGCTCGCGACGCAGGAGGGCTTGCACGTCGGCTACTCGGCCGCTGCCAACGTAGCTGCGGCTGCTGCGCTGTTGTCGTCCGGACGCCTTCCAGCCGACGCAATCGCCGTGACCGTGCTGTGCGATACAGGCTTGAAATACTGAGGCCCACATCCCGCGCCGATCACGCCGATCCGAGGTTGCCGGACGGAGACGAATGTCCGCTTCCGGGAAGCGCCCGCGGCGGTGCGGGCGACTGACATGGGTCGAAAGCAGGCCGTCCGCTCAGGGTGGTTTTGCGACGGTCCGCTTTTGGACGGAGAAGCATCGAAGCGGACGTCGCTGCCGTGCCTGCTTCCGACGCCGGGCGGGCTCCCAAGGGACCTGCTTATAGGCATTCAGCAGCGCAGATTTCGGCGCGGTGGTTGGTGGTTTCATCGGGCGCCTGTTGTAAGATCGGAACTATGCCCGGCATCTTCGATTGGCTCAGCAACCGTAGGTCGTCCGAACAGCGTGGCCCTGCTGTCGCGGCGCACTCGGATATGGCAGCTGGGGATGCGCCCGGCGAACTCTATGCCCTTCTCTCGGCTCGGCCTTGCGCCTAACCCCCCGACACCCCGCCCCCTCCCCGCGGTCCCAAGGGGCCTGCGC
>JAPOOQ010000290.1 GCA_026713345.1 Gemmatimonadota bacterium
GGGGCGAGAGTGGTCTGGTGGACGACGGGGGGAGCGCGGGCCAGGCCACGGTGCAGGTGCGCGTGGCCACCCTTGCCGATCTGGTGGAGGAGGCCGGAATGGATCGCATCGACTGCCTGAAGGTGGACGTGGAGGGGCGCGAAGCCGAGGTCATCCAGCCGTACCTGTCCGACTTGCCGCGGGCTGCGTGGCCGAGGCACCTGATCGTGGAGCTGAAGGGGCGCCGGGGAGCGCTAGAGGAGTGGATCACCGCGAGGGGATATGTGCGGGTGCTGCGCACGAAGCTCAACGGGCTCTTTCGGCTGGTGTGAGGGGGGCGGACGTGGAGACGGCAATCGTGCGACACTCCGGACCGCGCGCCTTCCTTGAACGCGCCGAACCCTGGCTGCTCCGGCGCGAGGCCGAGAACAACCTCGTGCTGGGCCTTGCGGCATCGTTGGCCGAGGGAGCATCCGGCTACTCGTCCCCCCTCTACTTCGCGACGGTTGAACGGGCTGGGCGGGTCGCCGGGTGCGCCTTCCGCACGCCGCCCTACAAGCTGGGCCTGACGCGCATGCCGCTCGGGGCGGTCCCGCTGTTGGCCCACGATGTCGCGGAAGTCTACGACCACCTGCCCGCCGCGCTTGGTCCGGTCGACGCGGTCCGGGCCTTCGGGGAAGCCTGGGCGGCCCTGCGCGGCGTCACCGTTGGACCCGGGCCACGCCAGCGCATCCACTCGTTGGAACAGGTCACCTTCCCCTCGCCGCTGGCGCCCGGGACGGTCCGTCCGGCCCGACCGGAGGACATTCCGCTCGTGGTCCCCTGGTTGAAGGCCTTCGCTGCGGCTACCGGGCACTTGGAGACCGATGCGGCCGCGCTCGCGCTCCGTCTCACAGGAACGGGGCGCGACGGCCGCCTCGCCCTCTGGAAAGACGGCGTCCCCGTGTCGATGGCCGGATTCCCGGCGCGGACGCGGCACGGGGTGCGGATCGGCTACGTGTACACGCCCGAGAAGCACCGGCGCAAAGGCTACGCGAGCGCCCTGGTGGCCACCCTCAGCCGCCAGGTCCTCGATTCCGGGTTCGGGCACTGCGTCCTGTACACCGACCTCGCGAACCCCACCTCGAACAGGATCTACCGCGCGATCGGGTACCGGCCGGTGCAGGACGTGATGGATGTCGAGTTCGGGTAGCAGTCCGACTGAGGGGGATCCCGCATTCCTCCAGGAATGTGTATACTACATGTGATCACCCATGCTTCATACACATACAACGAGGGGCCCGATGCCCAGAATACACCTGGTCGTCTCGGAGCCGGACCGGACTCGCTACGCCGCCGCCGCTCGCCGCGAAGGCCTGACCGTGAGCGCCTGGTTACGCGCCGCCGCCGCCGACCGTCTGGACCGGCTTGCGAGCTCCGAGCCGTTTCGCACGGACGATGACGTGTGGCGGTTTTTCGCGGGCCGGGACGCCGAGATGGGATGCGGCACGGAGCCGGATTGGGAGCAGCATCTCGACGTCATCCGCGCGTCCCGGGGCCGGGGCGCACCCGGTACCTGACCGGCCGGGCCATGATCTTCGTTGACACAAGCGTCCTGATGTACGCGGTGGGAAGAGAGCACCCGCTCCGCCTGCCTGCCCGCCACTTCTTCGCCAGGGTGACGACGGACCGGCAACCGCTCGCGACGTAGTCCGAAGTCCTGCAGGAACTGGCCCACGCCTATCTGCCAGTGGACCGCGTGCAGGCCCTGGCCGCCGCGCTGCGGATCGTCGACCGGACCCGGATGGAGGTGTGGCCCCACGAGCGGGACGACGTGATCCTCGGTATTGAGCTTGCCGCCCGGTATCCGGGGATCGGCGCGCGCGACCTGTGCCACCTCGCGAGCTGTCAGCGGCGCGGCGTCACCCGCCTTCAGACATTCGACCGCGCGCTGAAGGTTGCCGCGGAAACGCTACGGTAACCCCTTCACCAGGACCCCCGTCGAACATGATCGATCTCCGCAGCGACACCGTCACCCGTCCCACCCCGGCCATGCGCGAGGCGATGGCCCAGGCCGTCGTCGGCGACGATGTCTACGGCGACGACCCCACCGTCAGGCGCCTCGAGGCCCGGACCGCGGAGTTGCTCGGCAAGGAGGATGCCGTCTACATGCCCACCGGGTCGATGACGAACCAGGTGGCCATCCGCGCACACACCGAGCCGGGCGACCTCGTCCTCATGGATGCCGCGTCCCACGTGGTGCGCTCGGAGGGGGGCGGGCCGGCGGCGCTCTCGGGCGTCACGGCTCAGCGCATCGCCGGCGACCGGGGCA
>JAPOOQ010000291.1 GCA_026713345.1 Gemmatimonadota bacterium
GGATCGACGACGCGGCGGCGCGGATCCTGCAGGTGAAGTTCGCATGCGGGTTGTTCGATCGGCCCCGGCCGTGGGCGCGGAGGGGGTCGAACGGCAGCGCCTTCGGATCAGGGGAGCACCGCGCCGTGGCCCGCGAAGCCGTGCGGAAGTCGCTGGTGCTGCTGAAGAATGAGGGTGGGGTGCTGCCGCTGCACAAGGGTGCTCGGATCCTGGTGACCGGCCCCGCCGCGCACGACCGGGGCCGGCAGTGCGGGGGCTTCACCGTCGAATGGCAGGGTGTGACCGGAAACGCCGCGATCGACGGGGGGACGTCGATCTGGGAAGGGATCCGCGCCGTGGCGCCGGGGGCGGTGCTGCGGGGGGGTGGGGACGATGGAACTCCGGCGGGCGATGTCCCCGATGCGCGGGAATTCGATGCGGCGGTGGTGGTCGTCGGCGAGCGCCCCTACGCCGAGGGATTGGGCGATATCCGTGAGCCGAGCCCCGTGCGGGCGGGCACGAACCACCTTCCCGGGGGCCCGGGCGTGCTTCAGCCGTACGGCAACACCCTCGAACTTGCGGCGCTGCATCCGGAAGCCCTGCGGACGATACTCGGGCTGACCGCACAGGGCGTCCCCGTGGTGACCGTGCTGGTGTCGGGGCGGCCGCTGGTGGTGAACGAGGAGCTGGCCGCGTCGGCGGGATTCGTGGCGGCGTGGTTGCCGGGCTCGGAGGGGGCGGGTGTGGCCGATGTGCTGTTTGGGGACCATGACTTCGTGGGGCGGTTGCCGATGGCGTGGCCGGGCAAGATGCCCGAGGGGACCGGGCGGGGCGGGCGGTCGGGACGCGCCGCGGCGCTCTTCCCGCGCGGGTACGGATTGCGGCTATTCTGAAGTGAGGTCGGAAGGTCCTCTTACGAGTCCTTTCCGAGTAGATCCCGGGCACCAGAGGGGTCTTGTGGATGCCGTTCGCCTTTTCGGATACCTGTCTTCTCTGGCCCGAGCCGGAGGTCAAGTTCTGACTGATTCGGGTTTTCGGGGCGCAGCGCAGGGACTGCCATCCGGCATATTCACAGAGGGTGCCATTGTTCTGCTACGAATGTCAGTCGTATGATTGATTCAGTATCAATATCATCATAGAACAGTCATATCGTATCATTCACCTTGCTAAAATATTGGTATACAACGATTTATTTCTATTCTACGATGACACTGTAGACGATAGTGTGTGATTTTCATATTTCTTGACACATAGTCATGACAGTTCCTATTCATCTTACTATCACCACGATTCGGATGGCGAGGAGCCGCCAATGGGGGGGACCTGGGTTTTCAATCCGGGCGATTCGGGGACATTCCGACCCCTCCGACGGCCACCTGTGTACGACCGGACAGGGTCACAGGGATGCGAAATAGAAGAAAAGTCGACCCTTTTTCGAGATCCATGCCCCTTTCTTCCCGGCTCGCAACTCTCCGAGGAAGTTTGCCGTTGGGGCCTGTACCCCTTGACGCCCAGGAGGCGAGGAACGATACTGAATAGGAACGGTCATGTCCGATTGAAATGTGTTGAAAGTGGAACGAAACGCCAGAATACTGAAATATGGATGAGATTGTCGTAGGGGTCACCTCGAATTCCGAGGTGCCTCGATCTCATAGGTTTCCAGTCCAAGAGGAAGGAGAACATCGCGATGTCCACAGTCACGACCGATGACCCGTTGGCGGCACTCGTCGTCAACGCCCATAGCGTGGACAGGGAGCGGTTGGCCGGTACGCTCGACAGCTGGGCGCGGATCGACCCTCATGAGGGCTTGATCCGGTTCATGCCGGGTGCCAAGGAGAAGGGCACGATCAAGCAGCTCATACTCGTCGCCCTGCTCGGCCAGATGGCCATCAAACTCCTGAACGACCAGCAGGAGGAGGGCTTGACGCCGAGTGAACTGTCGCAGTGTACGGCAGTCAAGGGCTCATCGCTGCGCCCCCAGCTGAAGGTGCTGGCCGATGGTGACTTCGTGCTGAAGAACGAAAGCGGGAAGTACGTCGTACCGTCCCACGCCTTTGATCGCGCACTGGTGATGTTGGGGGACGACGATGGCTGACCTGCCGAAGGAAATCGTCGAGGCGCTTGAGCGAGCCGGAGCTGCTGCCGAGGTTGCGGTCGCGATGGTGGATCGCTATCCGGAAGAATATCGAGTGCCGATTCTGGTATCGCTGCTCCGGGCGGCAAGCGGCTGGAATCCAGGAGCGCGAAAACCCGCAGTCGCAGGGGATCCGGACGGTGGGGCCGACATGGTCGTCCAAGATTACGGAGAGAGTCCGGTTGGTGGGCTACGTGCGGCTGCCGCCGCTGCCGATGTCGATCACGCTGACCTTGAGCGTATCATACACGTTGCCGATGATGGCTTCTTGAGGCTGCTTCTTCGCGTCGGTGGTAGCTCGAAAGCTGAACGGGCGACTCGGGCCGCGGTCATCTATTGCTACATCAAGGAGCGTGGCTTCGGCCAGCAGGACGTAGAGACCGAGGAACTTCGGCGACTCTGTGAGGAACAGAGTGCATACGACCCCCCGAATTTCGCTCGGAACTTTCGGAAGAGCCCGTGGCTGCTGGTGATCGGCGAACCCCGAAGCAAGAAGAAGAAGTACCGGCTCTCAGCGGAGGGCGCGAAGACGGCCAAGATCATCCTGCAGGAATTGCTCAATGGGTAGCCAGAATTCGCCTGCGAGCGCGGCGGCATGTCCGTAGGAACAGTATACACCACGGTTCACTCTTACGCGCCTTACGAGGGCGCGATCTATCAGGGGAGGTGGTCCAAATGAACGATAGCTCGTCGGGTAAGAACCGATTTGAAGGGTGGGAGGACGCGGCGGCAGACGCCGTTGCCTTCGCTGAACAGTTCCCGCCAGAGGTGCGCTCGGGCATTGTGTTGGCGCTCCTGATGAGTTCCGAGTCTCGTGGGACGGCTGCGAGCACAAAGGGGCCCGTTCTCGGAGCGGGCGGCACCCCATCTCCCAAAGCGCCAGGCGGCATCGCTGCGGTGGCCCAAGATGCAGGTGTGGATGCCAACACGCTCGGGCGGTTCATCCAGATAGCCGAGGGCGGCACAGTCACTGTCCGAGCAGCCCGTCTAGGGACTTCATACGCGGACTCCCAGAACGTCTACAGTACTCTCCTCGCATACGTTCGAGAGAAGGCGCTGGGTGAACTCGATACCGAGAGCGCGTTGATTCGCGCCATCTGCAACGTGCACAGGTGCATCGACCGGAACCTTGCTGCGAACCTCAGGAATCGAGCATGGCTCCTAGAGCACGGTGTTAAGGGTGGGAACAAGTCGTACCGCCTTTCTCCCGAGGGAGAGCAAGCCGCGCGAGAGCAGATCGTTTCCCTGTGCGGCGGCAGCGACTGAAGCCTTCATGGGTGCCAGGAGACCGGAACCTGCCAACGACTTTGAGACACTTTCCGGTTCAGTTTAGTGAGGCCTCCTTTCTCCCGTTGGCCGACTCCGATCGATCGACCGGCGTGACGGGGAGTGCGCGGTTGATCCAGACCTCGTCCGGGAGTTCGGCGGCC
>JAPOOQ010000292.1 GCA_026713345.1 Gemmatimonadota bacterium
CGAGATCAGGGTGATCGACGGTGACGACCTGGCGTGGCGCACGTCCGCCGCCCCCGGTCAGAGCGTGGTCGGCCCGGTCGAAATGGAACAGCTGCGCGATCGGTATATCAGCCTGGGCCACATCCTCAGCGTGAGACACCTTCCGGGGTCCCGCTACATCCCGCCATCGAGGCCGGGGGCGAAGGGCTGCATGCGGCTAACCCAGGAGAGTCTGTCGCTGATGACGACAGACGCGAATCCCTGCGCGGCCGTCGTCGTGGACGGGGTGTTCCTCAGCCCCGAGGCGGCCGGGTGGATCTACGACATGGACCCCGACGCGATCTTCGCGATGCGCTTCCTGCGGGGGGCCGACGCGACGCTGCAGTACGGCAACGTGGCCGGGAACGGGGTGCTGGTAATCGAGACCCGGGTGGGGCGTTAAGCTACGGCACCCTGTTCCAATCCGCCGCCCGTAGCGACACCAGGTTCGCGAAGAGCCGGTACGCGCCCGGCACTCCAGCCGGGAACTGGCGGAAGAAGGCGAGGCCGGTGTAGACGTAGAGCCCGTCGCCCAGCGGGGCCACCAGCAGACCTCCCCGTTTCGGATCCTCACCCGGGTCGGCCATCTCCATGACGGGCGTGTAGCGGTCGTCCCATTCTCCCGGGAAGTAGAGCCCGCGCTCCTGCACCCATCCATCGAAGTCGGCCTGCCCCACGGAATTGGGCCCGGTGAAGGCCGGTGACCCGGGCGCGAGGATGGTCACGGCGGCGTTCTCGTCCGTCACCCGGTCGTGCGGCCGGTTGATGGCGACCGGGTACGGCGCGAAATCGCCCGCGGCGAACTCGTACTTGTTGTACTGGACGATCACGGTGCCGCCCGCGCGGGCGAAGTCCAGCAGAGCCTCGGTGGCGGCGGCCAGATCGGGCCGTGTTTCGTAGGCGCGGACACCCAGCACGATCACGTCGAGATCGGTGTAATCGCCGGCCAGAACGCGATTTGCGCCGAGGTCCGTGACGGTCATGCCCATCTGCCTGAGCGCCGCGGGGCCGTCGTCGCCCGAGCCCATGATGTAGCCGACGCGCAGCTCCGTGGCGGCCGTGACGGGGAACACCGAAACCCGCACCGCCGCTTCCCGCGCCATCAGCGTCCGCGGAATGTGCGGATAGTCGACGATGTCGAATTCTGTGACAAATTCCCCCCGGAATCTGTCACGGACGCGATCAGGGTCCGCAGTGGAGCCGGTGGTGACCGTGGCCGCTGCCTCCCGGGCCACCGCGCGGAAGGTGTGCGAACCTTCCCCGGGCGCGCCGACGGGCGTCACCGCGAAGGTGAACGAACCGTTCGCGCCGTCCGGTTCCAGCGCGAAGGGGGTGCTCCCGGGCGTGACTTCCCAGCCGTCCGGGACCTCCAGTCGAACCGAGCCGGAGCGCGCCGTCGAGGAGGTGTTGGTGAGGAGCACGGTGACCTCGCGGGATCCCGATTTTCCGCTCGGCCACACCATCCAGGGCGGATCGACAGCCACATTGATCGCCGGCACCACGAGCAGCGGCTCCCGGTATTCCCCGACGGCCTTGTCCACGCCCACGAATTCGGCGGTGCGCTCGATCGTGAGCCCCCCACCGGCGTCCAGCTCCATGGCAATGCGGGCCGCGATCGGCGACGGGTCGAAGGGCAGCGCCCACAGCGCCCCGTCAGTCGGCCACCTGTGAAGCGCGCCGTCGCGGCCCTCGTGCAGGTAGTAGGGCACCGACGGCGACGCGTCTGGCGGGACCGCCACGCGCCAGCTCCAGCGTCCGATTTCGCCCGCGCCGATTCTTCCGTCATCGGGTGTCGGGGGTGCCTGCGCCCGGAAGAAGGGCGAGCGCGAGGGGCTCGGGGCCGCCTCGTCCGTGGGCCCCGCCTCCCAGCCCGCGGGCAGGAGAAGCTGCGGTTCCACCCCCGGCAGATCGAAGGACCCGCCGTTCCACACCGTAACGTCCACGACCACGGATTCGCCCGGGGTGATGAGGTCCCGCCCCACGCGCACGTCAGTCACCACCCCGGCCGCGGCGAGGAGCGCCTCCGTGACCTGCGCCAGGCGCAGTTCGAGCACTCGCCGCCCCGAGGTGTCCGGCCCCTCGTCCCCCGGCCCGCGCGGAAGCGAGCCCGCCGCCGCCAGGGAAGCCACGGCACCGCCGGGCCGAGTCACCGAGAAGCC
>JAPOOQ010000293.1 GCA_026713345.1 Gemmatimonadota bacterium
CTCGGCCCGGGGCGAGCTGCCGTGCGGGGTGGGGGGGGTCCCCCCCGAGGAGGAGGGCCGGCGGCGCCGGGGGGGGGGCGGGGGCCGCCGTAACAGCGCCAAGCGCGACGCACGCCGCCGCGAGGGACGCAATCGCCGAAGCGAGTCCTCGCGGCGGCCCACCGCGGCCAGCCCGCTGCCAGCCCCCCATCACCTCGCCAATTCCTTCGCCAGGTCGCTCATCAACGCCGCCGCCCGCTCCAGAACCCGCTCCGGCGCCTCGCGCTCGGCCCCGTGGGGGGCGAAGCGCTGCCGGTCGCAATCGTCGAGACACGCGAAAAGCCGCTCCAGCAGCTCACCCGACACCCCCAGCTCAACCGCCAGCCGCCCAGCCTCCTCCCGCACCAGCCCGGCTTCCGCCACGTTGAGCTTGTCCGCCAGCAGCCCTTCCAGCGCGCCCGCCACCTCCGCATGGAACGCACGCGGATCCCCCGCCGCCAGCGACCGTGCCCGCGCAAGCCGCTTCCTGGCCATCCGGCCCGCCCTGCGCACCCGCGCGTACGCCACATCCCCTTCGATCCGGTCACGGTGCCGGCGCACGGCGGCCGCGCCCCCCAGCGCCGCCACGGGAAGGAGCAGCACGATCCAGAAGCCGGGCGTCGCGTACAGCGGCACGTCCCTGCGCCGGAACGCGGGCGCATCGATGTGAATGAACCGGATCTCGTCGCGGATCGACTCGACCGCCGACGGGACACCCCCGGGGACATCCGCGCCCGCCCCATCCCCGGTCACCGTGATCTCCACGGGCTCGGAACGAACGGTCGCATAACGGTTGTTTACGGGGTCGAAATACGACATCTCCACCGGCGGAATGGTCACCCGGCCGGGTGTGCGCGGGATCAGCACGTAGTCGTAGCCGCGCGTCCCCTGAAGGCTGCCGCCACCCGCGGCGATCTCGTCGCGCGTCTCCGGCGGAAAGGTCTCGAATTCGACCGGGAAGGCGATGTCGGGGGGCGTCAGCGCGCGAAGGTTCCCGGTGCCCCGGACGTCGACGCTGAACGTCACCGCTTCGTTCGTCTGCACCTCGGTGCGGTCGGCCGAGGCAGAAACGCTCAGGGTGCCCACATGTCCCGAAAACGCATCCGGGCGCCCCTCGGCCGGAGTCGGAATCACCTCGATCGCGACCGGCCGCGAGGCGACCACCACGGGCATCCGCCGGTCGAAGAGGCTCGATCGGCCAAGGATCCCGCCCAATGGGCCGCCGAACGGATCAAGGCCGCGCTGGTCGGGCACCCGCACCTGCGCCTCGATGCTCAGCGGGTCGAGCGTCCGGGTGCCCGCGCCCGTCGGGAAGAGCGCCACGCGCCGGATGGTCGCCCTCAGGTACTCGCCACCGTCCCTGACCACCCGCTCCACCTGCGGCGACTCCGGCTGCGTGAGCACCTCGGTCCAGAATCCGGTCGCCTGCGGCAGGGCCGTGATGCTGTAGGTGTCCACGTCGACCCGCGTGAAGATCTGGTACTCGACGGTCACCGGTTCGTTCTCGTAGGCGCGGGTCTTCGAGACGGTGGTCTCCAGGAATAGATCCTCCGGCGCGATCCCCCCGGACGGGTCAGCCTCCCCGCTCGCACCCCCCGGCGGGGGCGGCTCGTCGGAGACCGTCAGCGTGACCGGCTCCGTCTGCAGGGTCTCGCCCCCGACCGACACCGACACCGGACCGATCTCGAACGTGCCTTCCACCAGGGCCTGGTAGCGATACTGATAGGTGACCGACACCGTCGTCCGCCCGTTCACCATCCGGAACGAGCTGGACGAGCCCGAGCCGAGGAAGTTGGCAAAGTCCGCCACGTCGGGAAGGGTGGGCTGCCCGTCCACCTGCTGCGTCCCCGACACCTCCACGTTCAGCACGAACTGCCGCCCCACCCCGACCTGCGGCGCGCTCAGGAAGGCGCGGGCCGCGATCTCCTGGGAGTGTGCGGTGGCGGGAAGCGCCGCAAGGGCGAGAACCGCTCCGAGCAGCGCGCATACCGGTCGCCCGCCCCCATTCAAACGGCGATCCGCCCGGGGCCGGTCGCCAGGGAAGCCTTCGCTCGCTATCGACCCGCTTCGCTCAAGCGAACGCACTGTAAAGTAAACGTTACCAAATGTCATGTTTGCTATACTATCTGTGTCGCCAAGTCGGCGATCAGATTTGTGGGACCCATCCCAACCACCCTACCAATCCTTCCTCGGCTGGCGCCCGCGCGCCTGAGCCGCCTTCCGGTTCACCTCCCCCGGATCCTCCGTCACCGCCTGCAGCAAGCGCTCGGCCTGCTCGGGGGTCATCTGCGGGGGCGGCTGGCCCGCCTCCCCCCCCTTCTCCCCCTCACCCGGCTGCGATCCCTGCCCCTGGTCGTCCTCCCCCTCACCCTGCTGCCCCTCCTGCCCACCCTGCTCGCCCTCATCACCTTCCTCGCCCTGCTCTCCCTCGCCCTCCTCACCTTCCTCGCCCTGCTCCCCCTCGCCCTGCTGATCCTGCTGCCCGCCCTGCTCGCCTTGCTCCCCGTCCTGGTCCTCCTCCCCCTCCCCACCCTCCTGCTGCTCCTGCTGCTCCTGCATCCGGAGCGCCAACTCCAGGTTGTGCTTCGCGTCCCCGTCCCCCGGATCGCGGCGCAGCGCCTGCTTGTACGCTTCGACCGCCGCCCCCGGCTGCTG
Organism: Gemmatimonadota bacterium; assembly: GCA_026713345.1. Lineage (GTDB taxonomy): Bacteria > Gemmatimonadota > Gemmatimonadetes > Longimicrobiales > Gaopeijiaceae > Bin94. Next base: position 2,674 of record JAPOOQ010000293.1, read on the forward strand.
CTGCCTCATCAGCGCATTGCCCAGGTTGTACCACGCGCGGGACTGCCACTCGGGATCGCCGCTCTCGGCGGCCTCCAGGTAGGCCTCCATGGCGCGCTGGAACTCCTGGCTCTGGTAGAGCGCGTTCCCCTCGTTGAAGCGGGCCAGCGAGAGCCCCGGCACCCTGGCCAGCGCCTCCAGGTAGCGGGCATGCGCCTCCTGGTACCGCCCCTCGTCGTACAGGCGGTTCCCCTCCTCGACCTCGCGGCGGCCCTCCTGCGCACGGAGCGGGCCGGCAAGCACCAGGATGGCCGCGACCGGCGCGACGACGGCGGCACACCGCACCCATCCGGCTGTGACAGTCGACAGTACCGCGACGCACCGAGCCCACGCGGCGGCGCCCCGTCCCATGGTGACGCCAAACACCGCCATGACCCGACCACCGGCCCAACGCCAGGAAAGAATCCTCATGAATCAACCTCCGGAACCGCAGCGGGACGCCGGCGTCGACCTGCTTCGCGCGAACGCCTGCGCCTCCCTGGAATGATGAACTCCGCGACCAGCAGGAGCAATGCCGCGCCGAGAAAGATCTGGTACTGCTCCTCGAACTGGGTAATCTCCCTTGATTCCACTTCGCGACCGCCCCCGGTGATCCGCTCCACCAGCCGCCCGAGCCCGCCCGCACCCTGACCGATCCGGTGGTATTCGCCGCCCGTCTGCAGCGCGATGTCCTGCAGCGCGGTCTCGTTCAGCCGCGTGGTGATCACGTTGCCCTCGTCGTCGCGGCGGAACCTCCCCCCCGCTCCGCTCCCGTCCACATCGGGGAGCGGGACGCCATCGACCGATCCGACGCCCACCGTGTGGACCGTGACCTCCGCAGCGGTCGCCGCCGCGATCGCCTCGGCCAGGCCGCCCTCGTGGTCCTCCCCGTCGGTGACGATCACGACGATCCGGTTCTCGGGCGGCGTCTCCTCCAGCGCCTCGAGCGACACCGTGATGGCGCGCGCCAGGTCGGTGCCCTGCACGGACATGATGTCGGGGTCCATCGCGTTGAGGAACATCATCGCCGCGCCGTAGTCGCCGGTGAGCGGGCTCTGGACGAAGGCGTCCCCGGCGAAGGCGACCAGCCCGATCCGGTCCCCTTCGAGGCGCTGAATGATGCGGGCGATCTCGATCCGGGCGCGCTCCAGCCGGTTCGGCGTGACATCCTCGGCGTACATCGAGCGCGAGACGTCCAGCGCGACCATCACGTCCTGTCCCTGGCGGCGCAGCGTCTCCACACGGGTGCCGAACTGGGGGCGGGCCAGCGCCAGCGCGAGGAGCGCCACGGCGGCCAGCACCAGGATGCTCTTCCAGCGCATGGCGGTGGCATCGACCGAGGCGCGGAGCCGGCGGACCAGCGCGTGTTCACCGAAGCGGTCGAGGAGCGCCTGCCCGCGTTTGCCCGCCTGCCAATACAGCAGGACCAGCAGCGGGACCAGGGCGAGGGCCCAGAGCGCGAAGCCGGAACCGAAGCGGAACACCTCAGCGGCTCTCGGCGAACGTAAAGTAAACATTACGAAATGTCATGTTAACCATACACATCTTACGGTAGCGTCCTCAACCAGGTGCGCCCCAGCACCACTTCGGCCAGCAGGAAGAGCAATCCCACAACCAGCGGCAGCGGGAAGCGCTCCCCGTAGGTGGTGAAGTCCTCGACCAGGATCTCGGTCGTCTCGAGCTCGTCGATCTCATCGTAGATTGCCTCCAGGCTCTCGCGGTCTGTCGCGCGGTAGTAGCGTCCTCCGGTGGTCTCGGCGACGGTGCGCAGCATCGGCTCGTCCACATCGACCCGCGTCGTGACGTAGCGCTGTCCGCCGAATGGGTCGGGGACCGGGACTCTGGCCGTGCCCCGCGCGCCCGCGCCTACCGTATAGACGCGAACACCCAGCGCCTGGGCTGCCTGCGCCGCCGTGACCGGGTCGATCTCGCCCCGGTTGTTGCGCCCGTCGGTCAGCAGGACCACCACCTTCGACGCGGCCTCGCTCGCCTGCAGCCGCTTGACCGCCGTGGCCAGCCCCATCCCCACCGCGGTGCCGTCCTCGATGATCCCCACCTCGAGCTCCCCGATCAGCGACGTGACCACCGAGTAGTCCAGCGTCAGCGGAGCCTGCGTGAAGGCCTTCCCCGCGAAGATCACCAGGCCGATGCGGTCGTTGCGGCGCCCCTCGATGAAGTCGGCCGCCACCTCCCTGGCCGCCTCGATCCGGTTCGGCGCCAGATCCTCGGCCAGCATCGAACTGGAGATGTCCAGCGCCAGCACGATGTCGATCCCCTCGGCGACGACGTTCTCCCCGGTAACCCCCGTCTGCGGGCGCGCGCATGCGACGATGAGACAGACCAGGGCGAGCCCGCGCAGCGCCGCCGGCAGGTGACTCAGCCACCGGCCTCCGTTTCCCGCGGCCCGCGCCAGCCCCTCGGCATCCGGATGCGCGAGCGACCCCCGCCGCCGCTGCGCCCCTGTCAGGTACCACCACCCCAGCAGCGGAACGACCCCGAGCAGGAGCAGCATCCACGGGTCCTCGAAGCGGAAGATCATGCGGCGTCAACCTCCCTGCGGGCCTCGGCCGAGGTCCCCGCCCCGCTCGTCATCGCCACCAGCGAACGCGCCTCCCCGATCAGCTCCCGCGACCTGTCCGCCTCGGGACGCAGCTTCGCAAACTTCACCAGGTCGCAGCGGTCGAGGAAGCTCCGAAAGCTCTCGGTGATCGCCCCGCCCAACGACGCCCGGCGCAGGCCGTGCACGACCTCCCGGGTGGTCATCTCCAGGGCGGGCACCTCGAGCTGGCCCTCGACGTACGCGCGGATGATCTCGGAGACCCGGATGTGGTAGGCCTTCACCCGGCCCCGCTCCAGCAGTGACGACGCCTCCAGCTCGTCCAGCTGCTCCAGAGCGACGACGTGGAAGGGGCGGGGCGGGGGTGCGGGTCCGGCAGGCGCCGCGGTCGGCCGGCTCCTGCGGCGGCGGTGCAGGTACCAGGCGCCGGCCGCCAGCGCAGCCGCGAGGAGCACCCACGGCACCACAGTCCACCAGTTGCGCGCGAGCGACAGCGGCCCCTTGATGTCGCGTATGTCCCCGGATTCGTCGAGCCCGACGCTCTCGACCCCGATGCGGAACGGGTCTGTGAGCAGCGTCTCGACAGTGCCGTCGGGGGCGGCGACGGCCACCTCGATGGGCGGGATTTCGAGTTCGCCGAGTTCGAAGCTGGTGACGATCAGCGCGGCCGCGGACCGCATCCCTTCGCCGGATGGGGCCGGCCCGGGCTCTGCGACCTCGTACCGCAGCACCTCGAACGGCGACAGATCGAGGGAATCGGGCCACTGGACGACCCGGTCGGCGGCGTGGTCGACCTGGAGCTGCACCGTGACCGGGTCGCCCACGTTGATGAGCGTCGTGTCCACCTCCATGACGAGGCGGGGATCCTGCGGGAGGGTCGTGGCGCCAAGCAGGCCCACGAGCCCGCCAAGCGCCGCCAACCCGGGACGCCTCGCTACAGCAGCTCTCCTCATCATCGTTTTATCATCGTGTCATCATCGCACCATCATCGCACCATCATCGCACCCGCCGCCCCCGCTCCTCGAAGAAGCGCCTGAGCGCCTTCTCGTACGGCATGCCGGTCGTCACGTCGATCGAGTCCACCTTGCTGCGCCGCAGCAGCCTGTCCACGCGTCGGCGCGCGGCCGCCCGCTGTTCCCCGAAGCGCTCCCGGAACACCCCCTGCGACGTGTTCACCAGCACGCGCTGCCCGGTCTCGGGGTCCTCGAACTCGACGAACCCCATCGGGGGGATTTCCTGCTCGCGCCGGTCGCCGACCCGCACTGCGACCAGGTCGTGCCTGCGCGCCGCCA
>JAPOOQ010000294.1 GCA_026713345.1 Gemmatimonadota bacterium
CCCCGTCGGCGGATCCTGCCGCAGCACGAAGATCCCGGAGACGTCCGGCGGCTCCAGTGTCTGGCCGCCGGTAACCAGGGCTGACGAAAAGGCCGTAAGGTCATAGGTTCCGGCAAGGTTCGGGGCCAGATCCCCCGGCGGCTCCGGCGGCGTCGTTCCGTCTCCACCACAACCCGCGGCCGCAACGGCCCCTGCGAGGAGGACAGCGAGCACCTTCGAACGGTGGTCCATTGCGTTCGTCTCCTTGCGCCCGGCGTCCCGGCAACCGCGGAATCTGCCCGAGCCCCCTGTTGTCCCCTTGGTGAACCAGCAGTCGAAGTGACAACGTAAGATGGCAACCGATGCCTGACCAGACCCACAACCGACGCATGACCGACCCACAACCCCCCCTCGTTGACGGAACGAAGCCCCGGGGTCCCGCAGACCTCTTTTCCCGGCTAGACGAACTGGGCATCGACCATGATACCCTCGACCATGTGCCCGTGTTCACCGTGGAGGAGGCCCGCCGCCTGCGCGGACGAATCGACGGGGCGCACTCCAAGAACCTCTTCGTGCGCGACAAGAAGGAGCGGCACTGGCTGGTGTCGTGCCTGAGCGAGCGCAAGGTCGACCTCAAGTGGCTCGCGCTGGAACTCGGGACCAAGCGGCTGACTTTCTGCACACCGCGCCGCCTGACCGGCTTTCTGGGCATCCGAGCCGGCGCCGTCTCGCCGTTCGCCATCATCAACGACGCCCGGGGCGTGGTCCGGGTGGCCCTCGACGCGGAACTCCTCGCCGGCGAACCGCTCAACTTCCATCCGCTCGACAACTCGAAGACCACGTCGGTCTCCAGGGCAGGCCTGCTGCGCTTCCTCGAGGCGGAGGGACACCCGCCGAAGATCCTGCACTTTCCCGCGGCCGCGGCACCCGCCCGGAGCTGAACGCCGGTCATCCCCGGACTGCTACCGAAATGCCGGGATGATGTCCTGGACCAGGATGTCCATCGTCATGCGCTCGTAGCGCCGGGCCCCGCCGTCCTCCCCGACCCCCGCCCAGTCGTTGGTGGCCACGACCACCAGGAGAAGGTCCGGCACGACGACCACGTACTGTCCTGCATGGCCCCAGGCGAAGTAGAGCGGCTCGCGCGCACCGGGAACGATCCACCAGAGATACCCGTAGGAAATCCCCTCGAGAGCCCCCATATCGAAGCGCCAGTCGAATCGCGACACGGTGGAGGCCGCGGCCCAGTCGGCTGGAATGATCTGCCGTCCGCCGCTCGAGCCGCGCTGGAGGAACAGCTGCCCGAACCGCGCCATGTCCCGCGGCCGCAGGTCCAGTCCCGCGCCACCGTTCCAGTATCCGTCGCCGAGCGGCTCCCAGGGGCTGCGCGAAATCCCCATGGGATCGAAGAGCGCGGACCGGGCCAGCGCGGGCAACTCCGTCCCGGTGGCCTGCTGGACGACGACCCCGAGCAGGTGGGTTGCCGCCGAGTTGTAGTTGAACTCCCGGCCCGGCGGCGCCGCGAACGGCCTCGCGAGGAGGTGGCCGAGGTGGTCGCCGGAGCGGATCCACTCGATGTACGAACCGAAACCGCCGGTCTCGTCCCACTCCAGGCCGCTGGTCATCGTGAGCAGGTGCCGGATCGTGATCGCTCCCTTTTCGGGGTCGAGATCCGGCACGAGCGAGCCCAGGTAGTCGGCGACCGGGTCGTCGAGGCTCCGGATGTCCCCACGCTCGAGGGCGATGCCGGTCAGCGCCGAAACCACGCTCTTGGTGACCGAGCGCACGTCGTGCAGGGTGTTCGCGCGAGCGCCGCCGAAGTACTCCTCGACGACGAGCCGCCCGTTCCTGACAACGAGTAGGCTGCGCATGCGGTGGTTGGTGCGGGCGCGGTCGATTCCCCGTTCCACCATCTCGGGAGAGCCGCCGACTTCGGCGACGGTGGCGGTGTTCCAGGGCTGGGCGAGGTCGATCTCGACGAGGCTGTCGGGACCGGGGGCCACGGTCTCATTCGCGCAGGCTCCCAGCGCCAGCCACGCGACCGCCGCAACCGGGAGCGATCCGGAACGGCGCCGCGGCAGTGTCGTGCGACCCGCCGGGGAAGGCACCGATTCAGGCTCCGCTGCAAGTTTGTGTTTCTCGTTCACGGGTGGAATTTGAACGCTGAACCGTTACGGGCGCCACCTGGGCGAACACTCCCGCCGCGGAGCGAATGTCGGCAACCGGCGGGCGCAATCCGCTCCCGGTTCATATCTTGGAGTCCGCTGTCCCGCACCACTGGCCGGAGACCTCCGGTCCGGCTCGCGGGATCCATCCCGCTCAACCAGAGGTGATGAATGCTCATCGAACGTGTTTCCTGTTGTCTGGCCGCCCTGGCGGTTTCCGCCTCGTGGAGCTGTGCTTCCTCCCAGGTCGCGAACCCTGAAGAACAGGTCGCGCAGGCATTGGCGGCGGCGCCTGACGACAAGGCCAGGGGCGCACGCGTCCTGGGCTACGCCACCGACGGCAGCGTGGTGGAGCTGCGGCCGGGCTCGAACGACTTCGTCTGCCTCGCATCGAACCCGGCCAACGAGCGGTTCTCCAGTTCGTGCTACCACGCGTCGCTGGAGCCCTACTTCGCGCGGGGCCGCGAGCTCGATGCCGAGGGTGCGGACCGCAACGACCGCTACCGGATCCGCTACGAGGAGATGGAGGCGGGCACGCTGCCCATGCCGGTCATGTCGGCCACACAGTATATCCTCGACGGTACGTGGGACTCCGACACCCGCACGGCCGCGGCGACGGTGCGCTGGGTCATCTACGTCCCGGGCGCCACGCCCGAGTCGACCGGCCTTACGGAGAGCCCCCAGGAGGGGGGACCGTGGATCATGTTCCCCGGCACGCCCGGCGCCCACATCATGATCACGCCCCCGAGCGGCGGATAGGCCGGCCACCGCCCAGGCGACGGTAGTCCCGCATGTTCGGCACGATCTCGGGGTTCACCCTCGCGGCCGCGGCACTCGGCCTGCAACTCGTCTTCGTGGTCGCGGTGCTGCTCCGCCCGCGTACGCGGCAGTCATCGTCCATGGCGTGGATTCTGGTGATCGTCGTGTTGCCGGTGGCCGGGATCATCCTTTACCTGATCGTCGGCGAGGTCCGCACCGGAAGCAGCCGCAAGCGGCGCCACAGGACGATCAAGGGCAGCATCCGCACGGCGCTGCGGCGCGTCTGGCGAGACGAACCCGACGGGGCGATGATCCCGTGGAGCACCGAGGCGGTGGCCCGGCTCGCCCGCCTCGGGAGCGACACGCAGCCGCACGCCGGCAACCGCCTGACGCTCCTGGCAGGAGCGACCGACTTCGTCGAAACGCTGACGGCGGACATCGACCAGGCCCGGCAGCACGTCCACCTCCTCTTCTACATCTACCTGGACGACGGGGCCGGGCGGGCGGTCGCCGATGCGCTGATCCGAGCCGAGGCCAGAGGCGTGGAGTGCCGCCTCCTGGTCGACAACGTGGGTTCCAGCGACTTCCTGAAGTCCGAACTCCGACGCGAGCTCATGCGCGGGGGCGTCCAGGTCGTTGCGGCGCTGCCCACGCGCATCACGCAGATCGCCGCGATCCGGCTGGACATGCGGAACCACCGGAAGCTCGCCGTGATCGACGGCCGGATCGGGTACACCGGAAGCCACAACGTGGCCGAGGAAGCGTTTCACCCCAAGCCCCGCTTCGCTCCCTGGGTCGACGCGACGCTGCGCATCGAGGGCCCCACGGTTCGGGACCTGCAGGCGCTCTTCATCGAGGACTGGTTCATGGACACGGCCGAGAACCTGGACGGACTGATCTCCATCGCGCCGCAGGCGTTCCCCGATGGGCGCATCGTCCAGGTGGTCGGCACGGGGGTGAATTCGCAGAATGAGGCGCTGGTGCGGGTGGTCCAGTCCGCCGTGCACATGGCCCACGAGGAACTCATCCTGACCACGCCCTACTTCGTGCCGGACGAGGGCACCCTGGCCGCGATCACCACCGCCGCCGTGCGGGGCGTCCGCACCGTCGTCGTGGTTCCCGCGCGGAACGACTCGCCGATCGTGTCGCTGGCCAGCCGCAGCTTCTACCAGCCGCTCCTCGACGCGGGGGCGGAGGTCCACGAATTCACCAGGGGTCTTCTCCACGCCAAGACCATCACGGTGGACCGCGATTTCGCGCTTGTGAGCACCGCCAACCTCGACCGGCGCAGCTTCGAGATCAACTTCGAGGTGACGACCCTCGTCTACGACAGCGACTTCGCGTCCCAGCTCCGGCTTCTGCAGATGCGGTATCTGGAGGACTGCCGGATGGTGGATGCGGCCAGGTGGTCGGCCCGGCGCTGGCCCCGCCGGCTGGTCGAGAACGCGGCCGGGCTGTTCAGCCCCCTGCTGTGACCCCCCCACCCGGCGAGATCCCCTCCGAGGTGGCGGCCGCGTGGGCCCTGCAACGCCCCCCGCCCGGCGACCGCATCGGCGCACCCCGCGGCGGCCCCCACCCCGCCCCCACCGCCCTCGTGCTGGGCGATCCCGCCCCCCACCTCCCCCGCGCCCTCGCGCAAACCGGCTACGCGCTCACCCGGTGGCACCGCGACCTCACGCGCGGCCAGATCTGCGCGCCCTGGCCCCCATCCGGCCCCTTCGGCGAGGTGTGGGTGCGGATGCCGCGTTCCTCGCGGGAGGCGGCCATGCTTCTGCACGCCGCCGCGGCACGGGTCGCCGACGGCGCGCGCATCCACCTCTACGGCGCCGGCAGGGAGGGCATCCGCTCGTCGGCGCGCCACTTCCCGGAAGGCACCGACCCCCCCGACACCCTTCTCATCAAGCGCCGCTGCCGCGTTCTCGCGGCGACCCGGCGCGCCCCCCCGCCCCGCCCCGACGCCCTCGACAGCTGGGAGGTCCGCGCCCCCGTCGACTGGGGCACCGGCGCTCGCGACTGGACCTTCTACCCGGGCGTCTTCGCGTGCGGCCACCTCGACGCAGCGACCGCCCTGCTCATCGACTGCCTCCCGGCCCTCCCGGCCGGCGCTCGCCTCCTGGACTTCGGCGCGGGAACGGGGATCATCGCGGCTGCGGCGCTGGAGCGCGGCGCCCCCGGCGCGGAGGCCGTACTGCTCGAACGCGACGCGATCGCGCTGGTTGCGGCCTCCCGCAACCTTCCCGGCGCGACCCTGGTCCTGGGCCGCAGCGCCGCCGCAGTGCCCGGCCCCTTCGCCCTCATCGTCTCCACCCCGCCGATCCACGCGGGCAGCGCGCAGAGCCTGCATACCGTCGAGGAACTCGTCCGGGAAGCCCCCGCGGTCCTTGCCCCGGGCGGGCGGCTCCTCCTGGTCGCGCAGCGCCGGCTCCCCATTGCGCGCATCCTGGAACGCACATTCCCCTTAATAAATACGATTGCCGACCGCGAATCCTTCAGAGTGTGGGAGGCCGGCCGCAATCAGCCGTAGCGCCCCTCGATGTAGTCGGCCGTCTCGGTGTGCTCGGGCGCCAGGAACAGCTCCTCCGTAAGGCCGTGCTCGACGATCCGGCCCAGCAGCATGAAGACGCACTCGTCCGACGCCCGCCGCGCCTGGGCCATGTTGTGCGTGACGATGAGGATCGTGTAGTCGCCGTGCAGCTGCCAGATCATCTCCTCGACCGCCTCGGTCCCGGCCGGATCGAGCGCGGAGCAGGGCTCGTCCATGAGCAGCACCTCGGGTTTCACGGGGAGCAGCCGCGCAATGCAGAGCTTCTGCTGCTCCTCCAGGGAGAGTCCGGTCGCGGGCTTGTCCAGCCGGTCCTTGACCGTGTCCCAGAGGAGCACCTGGCGCAGCGCGGATTCGAGCACTTCGTCCTCCTCGGCGCGGGTCACCTTGCGCGACCGCGTCTCGTGCAGCCGGTACCCGAAGAGGACGTTGTCCCGGATCGGGATCGGGAGCGGATTGGGGCGCTGGAAGACCATGCCGACCTGCTTGCGCACCTGAACGATCTCGACGTCGTCGCCGAAGATGTCGTGGCCCAGCACATGGACGCTGCCGGTGGTGCGCACGTACCCCAGCCGTTCGATGATGCGGTTGCAGGTGCGCAGCACTGTGGTCTTGCCGCACCCGGAAGGGCCGATCATCGACGTGATGATCCCCTTCTTCACCCCCAGATCGACATCGAAGAGGGCCTGGAAGTCGCCGTACCAGAGGTTGAGGCCCCGGGTCTCGATGGCAAAGCCGCCGGTGGACGGACCCCCCGCTCCGCGCTCCCCGTCAGCCAAAACGACCCTCGATGTATCCGGTAGTGCGTTCGTCCTGCACTTTCCTCTCAAAGAGATCCTCGGTGGCCCCGATCTCGACAACTTCGCCCATCAGGAAGAACGCGGTCCGGTCGGCCAGACGGCGCGCCTGCTGCACCAGGTTCGTGACGAGCACGATCGTCAACTCGGAGCGCAGGTCCTTGAGCACGTCCTCGATCCGCATCGTAGTCACCGGGTCGACGGCGATCGAGAACTCGTCCAGCAGCAGCAGCTCGGGTTCCTGCGACAACGCGCGCGCGATCGTGAGGCGCTGCTGCTGTCCCCCCGAAAGCAGGCTCCCGAGCGAGTCCAGCCGGTCCTTGACCTCGTCCCAGAGCGCAGCCCGCGTGAGGCAACGCTCGACAACATCGTCAAGCTCGGCCTTCCTGCGGACGCCGCGGAGCCGTGGGGAGAAGGCCACGTTGTCGTACACGCTCAGCGGCAGTCCCACCGGGAGCGGAAACACGACGCCGATCCGGCTGCGCAGCGCGTACACGTTGCGCCATTCGTTGACATCCTTGCCGTTGATGCGGATGCTGCCCCCCACCTCCATGCCCGGGTTGAATTCGTCCATGCGGTTGAGCGCGCGCAGGAACGAGGTCTTGCCGCTGTTCGCCGGCCCGATGATACCGAAGATCTCGTGCCGGTACACGTCGAAGGAAGCCCCCTGCAACGCGGGTTTGCCACCGTAGGCGATGCGCAGATCGCGGACCTCGATGATCGGCGGCTCATTCGCGCTGGCCCCTTCGCCCACGCTCGAGCCGTCCGCCACGCCGACCTCGTCTACCACTTCTTCAGTCCCCTCAGGTACACCCGGAAGGCAATCGACACCGCGTTCATGATCAGCACGATCGCGACCAGGACCAGGGCCACGCCGAAGGTGAGTTCCTCGGGCACGTCAGTCGCCTGCGTCGCGACGTAGTACAGATGGTAGGACATGGCCATCGTCTGGTCGAAGACGCTCTCGGGTAGAAAGGCCACGAAGGCGGTCGCTCCCGTGAACATGATCGGCGCGGTTTCTCCAGCCGTCCGCGAGACTTCGAGGATCACGCCGGTGAGAATCCCGCTGATCGAATTGGGAAGCACCACCTTGCGGATCGTCTGCCAGCGGGTCGCCCCCATGTTCCAGCACGCTTCCCGGAAGGCCTGCGGCACGGCCTGAAGTGATTCGCGGGTGGCTACGATGACGACCGGCAGCGTCATGACGGCCAGAGTAAGGCTGGCCGCAAGGATCGACTCCCCCATGTTGAAGAAGAGCACGAAGGCCCCGAAGCCGAAGAGCGCGTGCACGATCGACGGCACCCCTGCCAGGTTCACGATGGCGAGATTGATGGCCCGCGTGAGCAGGTTGTCCGGCGCGTACTCGCTCAGATAGATGGCCGCGGCCACGCCGACCGGCACCGACGCCAGGAGCGCGACCACCACCAGCCAGATGGTACCGACCAGCGCGGGAAATATCCCGCCCGCCGTCATGTTGTTCGTCGGCGCCGTGAACAGGAATTCCCAGGAGATCGCCGGCGCGCCCTTGACCACCAGGGTGCCCAGGATAAGCAGCACCGGAATCACCAGGGCCACCGTCATGAGGAAGAACAGGGCCTTCGCAACGCTCTGGTTGCGGTAGCTCCGACGGTTGAGAGGCGTGGCGGCGAACATGGCTAGCAGTCCGTGGACGGAGCCGCCCGAGCACCGAGAGCGGCGAGGCGCCGGGCTGGCAAGGCGCGACGAGAGGTGAATAGCAGAGCTATTCGCCCGAGGAGCAACGCAGAGCGAAGCCTTGGGGAGGTAAGATGTAAACTGCATATGACATTATGTAATGTTGTCTTTACGGTGCCAACGGGTCGAGCGAAGCGTCCAGCGCGGATGCATCGCCGCTCGAATGCCGGGCGGATTCCGTCCACGGGCTGCCTACTTCTTCCGGATTCCGCGGACTACGAGGTCCGCCGTGAGGTTGATCAGGAAGGTGACGACGAAGAGGAGGATCCCCAGAGTGAACAGGGAGCCCCAGTGATCGCCTCCGTTCACGGTGTCCCCGAGCTCGGAGGCGATCGTCGCAGTAAGCGCCCGCACCGAATCGAATGGACTCGTAGGAAGGTTGATGGCGTGCCCCGAAGCCATCAGCACGGCCATGGTCTCCCCGAATCCCCGCCCCACCCCCAGCAGCACCGCCGCCAGCAGTCCATTCCTGGAGGCCGGTATGACGACCTTGAAGATCACTTCCCAGCGCGTCGCCCCCAGGGCCTCCGCAGCTTCGCGGTAGGTATCCGGCACGGCCTTCAGCGCGTCTTCGGCGATCGTCGTCATGATGGGCGCGGCCATCAGTCCCAGGATCAGCCCTGCATTGAGCACGCCGAGCCCGACGGGCACATCGAACGTCCGGATGATCAGGGGGTTCATGATCGAAAATCCCACAAACCCCCACACCACAGACGGGATCGCCGCCAGCATCTCCACCAGGATCTTGAGCGTTTCCCGCGTCTTGCCGGTGGCGAACTCCGCAATGAAGAGCGCGGCACCGAGGGAGAGGGGCACCGACAGCAACATCGCGAATCCCGTCACGCTTGCGGTGCCCACAATGAGCGCCAATGCCCCGTATGTGGGGTTGTTGGAGGTGGGCCGCCACGCAATCGAGGTAAAGAACTCGCCCAGGCTCAGTGGTCCCAGGACGAAGTCGAGGCCTTCCCTGGTGATGAAGATGAAGATTCCGGCGATGAAGACGATCGCCGAAATGCCACCTGCGAAGACCAGCCACTGGGCAATCTTGTCGACGTACCACGCCGCGTCCCTGCGATCCATCGCGCCGAGCCGAGCTGCGGCGCTGGAGCTAACCGGTCCCGTCACTCGTCGTCCCGTACTCCCAGAGTCGCCATGAGGCCACGCACGCGGTCCATCAGTAAGCGGTACACATCCTCGATCCCCGTTTCGGGAGTGACCCCGTCCTCCACCAGGTCCCACTGCAGGACCGCAGTCCTGTACGGAACCTCGAAGTGAGCGGACGGATCGACCCCCAGGCCCACGACGACGTGGTAGTGAGGACCCACATCCAGCGCTTCGGCAAAGGTCCGCGGCTCGTCTCCGCCAACGAGCCCGATGCCCCGCCGCCGACAGAAGTCCACCAACCGCGAGTCGAAGGCGGCCTCGGGCTCAAGACCCGCGGAGCCGATCTTCCCGGCGTGCGGATGGCTTTCCGAAAGCGCCACCTCCGCAAGCTTGGCAAGCATCGCGTGGTCGCGGTCCAGGAAGAGGATCCGGTAGCGCTTTTCCTTCTTGCGCTTGCCCTTGACCGCAAAGAGGGTCTGTTCGCAGGCGTTCTCCGCCTGTTCGGCGGTCCGCTGCAGGAGGCGGAATACCAGCAGGGCCCCGAAAAGATCGCGAGCCGGGCGCCGATCCGAGTCCGCGGCAGCGATGAGCACCTCGAGCGCATAGGGATAGGTCCCGGCAGTCTGCGAGGCGAAACCCCGGGAGACGCGTGCGCTGTCCGGATCTCCCTCCAGGAAGCCGGCCAGCGCGGTGCCCAGGGCCTTCCCCGCGTGCCTGCCCATCATCTCCATGTTGTTCCGGACCGCGTCGGGCAACGGAGATTCCATCTGGCGGGCAATCCTGCAGATCGCGACGGAGTAGTCGCCCACCCGCTCCAGCGCCACGGCCAGCCGCAGCACGGCCGACACGAAGCGAAGGTGACTCCCGCTGGGCAGGTGGCGCGCCACGAACAGGTGGCAGAGGTGATCCAGGTCCCGAATGTCCTGATTGACCCCGCGGTCCTTGATCACGGTCTCGTTCGCCAGCTTCGGGTCCTGCTCCATGACCGCC
>JAPOOQ010000295.1 GCA_026713345.1 Gemmatimonadota bacterium
AGTCCGATCTCCGGAATCGCGGGCCTACGCGATCCTGAACGACTCAGATCAACCGGTTTCGCACCATGTCGTGGCAGCGATGCGCAACTACGGACTCTCGCCGGTCGTGTGGTCTGAACGTGAGTCGGTGAGTGCGGCGTTAGCGGCTTGAGGATTGTTGGTTGGCAGCGTGCTCGAGACAGTGGACTCGCGATCCCAACCGCTCACTGATGCAATGAGAACCCGGCGAACTGTAGTGACTGGAAAGCCGTCTCCCCAGCCTGCGGTGAGGGTGGTGTATGCGGTGCCGGCCGACCGATCCGTAAACGCTGCGTATAGGCAGGGCATTTCTGGCGCGCTGATTGAACTTCAGCGGTGGTACCGTGAGGAGTTGGACGGGCTGACGTTTCGGCTTCGCGATGCGCTGCCGGAGGTCTGCACCATGCCAGAACCACACGAGCACTACACACACGGCGGTTGGCCGCGCGTCTGGAACGAGGTTGGGGATGCCGTGATTGGTTGCGGCTTCCTCGGCCAGCGGTCGATCTACACCTGGGTGGTCTATGCCGATGTGGACGAGTCCTGCGACGTGACGCTCGGGCTCGGGCGCGGGAGCGAGGGGCTGGCCATGATGGGGAGTTGGGATCTCAAGGGGCTGACGGACCCGGAGTGGATCCATTGCGGGTCCGGGCCGGAAGGGTTCGGTCGTTGGATCGGTGGGGCGGGTCACGAGCTCGGACACGCTTTTGGCCTCCCCCATCCAGATGACGATGAAGGCGCGCTCATGTCCTTAGGATATCGAGACTACCCCGATACCTACTTGCGCGAAGACGAAAAGGCCATCTTGCGCGTGAGCCGCTTCTTCGCGGAACGATGAATCCGGAGGGCATGTACGAAGTTTCAATGTCGGGCTCATCGATTCGGTGCGCTCTGCCAGACGGGAAGCGCCCGGGGGCCACGGGGGAGGGGGGGTCTGGAGGCGCTACAGCGCGACAGCGTGGAGGCGATCGCCGCGCGGCATGAGCTCCGTCCCGGCCAGGTGGGCTCCTGGAAGCGGCAGTTGCTCGATGCCGCGCCGGAGGTATTCGCAGCAGGATTCCTCACAAATGTAAGCAGAACATGACAGATTGTAATGTCGACACGACAGTTGGCCGTATGCCGATGACCGGCACCGTGGTGGGGTACGACCCGGGCGGCAACGGCAAGCATGGATTTTCCCGAGCGGAGATTCGAGACGGGAGGATCGTCAGCCCCGTGAATACCGAGACCCTACAAACCGCTGAGGACGTGGTTCGGTCGATTCTCGGGGGCGAGAAGCCCATAGGGCTCGGGATCGACACCCTTACCTGCTGGGGAACTGGTCGCAGTGGCTGGCGTCCGGCGGATCGCTGGCTTCGAGATCGCTATCCCAACGTGAGGCCTGCCATCGTAGCCCCAAACTCGCTCTACGGAGCCATGTGCGTCAACGGTATGGCAGTGCTGCGCACCGTGCGCCGAGCCTTTCCCGACATCTTCGTGACCGAGACCCACCTCAAGGTGCTGTACTACGCGCGGTGCAAACAGCGCTACGACTACAGCGGCCCGAACACATCCGTCATGAACGACCGCCTAAACTCATGGCTCGGCTCCGATGTCAACCCTCGGAACGAGCACGAATGGGACGCCGCCATCTCGATCCTCCCGGTGGTCCATGGACTCCAAGGGTCATGGCAGGACCTGCACGCTCTTCCGACCGATTCCGGCGAACGCCTGGTGCATCCGTGCGGCAAGACGACCTACATGTGGCCCAAACGGAACCCCACCCCACCTACCACCCCTCCGCCTCCCCCGCGACCCGCCCAATAACATCCAGCTTCTCCCTGACCTCCGCATCGATCTCATCCCTCGGGACGTGCCGGGCCAGCACGTGGAAGCTTTTCTTCGGCATGACGTTCGGCAGGGCCAGTCTCTCGAAGTAGTCCGCGAAGAGCGGCGTGAAGAAATCGTCGCTGGCCTTGACGTCGGGATCCCAGGGGGAACCCTTGCCGAGCTTCTTCATCGCTTCTTCGATTGTTGCGATCGAACGGCGCATGGCCGCAACCCGGGTGGACTGCTCGGACTCGGCGAACAGCGGGCCCGGGGTGGCGTCCCTTCCTGACGCGGCCGCATAGCGCTCCAGCGTCTGCCGCGTGGCAACATAGTTCTCGAATTCGCGGCGCTTCCACATCAGCCATTCCACCGGCCCGCCGTCCGGGAGCTCTCTGTCGAGCCGGTCGAAGAGCGCGACCCCGCGAAGATCGGGGAGCGCCTCGCACAGGGCGTGAAAGTGATTGGCGGCAGCGTTGGGCTGATTGCTGACGTAGCGCACATACGGTCGTTCGAGGGCGCGAAGGGCTGGCCGGTGGTCGAGGCGCACGGCGAAGGCCCGGAGCAGGGACAGGTCGGTCGATCCCTCCAGGAAGAGGACCCACCTGGTCTGTTCTGCCTGATAGTAGTGCTCGAAGCCGATCTCCCTGAGGGACTTCAGGACCTGGCTGCCGCGGTTGTCGAGCCGGTGCGGCTTGCCCACGAACGCAATGACCATGTCGCGGCCGGCCGCCTCGTTCAGCAACACTTCGGAATGACTGGCCGCGATGATCTGGCTGCCGGTTTCCTCGGCCGTCTCGGTCAGCAGCTGGTAGATCTGGCGCTGCCGCAGGATCTCGAGGTGCGCATCCGGTTCGTCCAACAGCAGGACGGCGCCCGGATTCGCGTACATGTATGCCAGGAGAAGCAGGGTTTGCTGCGGACCGCGTCCGGCCGACGAAAGATCGAGGTCGATCCCCTGTTCCTGATAGCTCATCGCGATCTCGCCCCGCTCCGGGATGTACTCTGGGGGCTGCAGCCGTGCTCCAAACAGTGCTTCGATTTGGCGCACCAGGTCACTCCAGCGGCTCCCGTCCCGGTGAACGGTGTAGCAAAGGTTCCGCAAGAC